>CAJNCK010000004.1:0-236457 GCA_905221245.1 bacterium | reverse complement strand
TAATGAGTTGTTTAGTCGCTTTTCATTATAGGTTATATGGGACTTTTTTTCTACACAAAAATAGGCTCCATAATATCCATAAGGGATTTACCCACTACAAATATTATAGAGCCTAAGTTTATAAGTTTAAAATCTTCTATCTTGGGTAGGAGATTTTTTTACTGGGGAAAATTATTTCCAAATCGAAATAGTTGACAGTTAGAATGATGAGTGTTACAATTGTTTTATTCTTTTCGATATCGAAATAAATTGGAGGTGTTATGAAAGATAGTCATTTGCTAGTCCATCATATTCGTTTGTTGAATGGGCGGATTTTTCAAAAGTTACTGAGCCAAGACCCTGAGGCTCTTTATCGTAGTGAGCAGGGAAAGATTTTAGCGGTTTTATGGAATAGTGAAACTGGCTGTGCAACTGCGACAGATATTGCGCTTGCGACTGGTCTTGCTAATAATACGCTGACGACTATGATAAAAAAGCTTGAGGAACAAAATCTTGTAACTGTTAGTCCATGTGGAGAAGATAAGCGTAAGAAGTATTTAGTTCTAACAGACTTGGGTCATTCTCAGAAAGAAGTGGGACATCGTGTCAGTCAGAAATTGGATACGATTTTTTATAAAGGATTCACCGAGGAAGAAATTCGGCAATTTGAAGCCTTTCAAGAAAGAATTTTGGCGAATCTGAAAGAGAAGGAAAATGAGGTTTAAATCATGTCACAACAAGTGAAAAATGCTCATAACCTATACATTCATGCCATTCAAGATGGACGAGTTGCTGAGGCTCAAGCCCAGTCTGTAGGGGATATTTATATCCAACACTCGACAGGTGTACCTGGTGGGAAAGAAGGGTTTGCGGCCTTCTTTGCAAATTTCTTCGAGCGCCATCCGGAGCGTCAGATGAAAATTGTTCGCACTATTGAGGATGGCAATCTGGTCTTTGTTCATGTTCATCAATATCTGAATGGTGGGGAAGCTCAATGGGTGACGACAGATACTTTCCGTGCAGATGAGAATGGACGTATTGTGGAGCATTGGGATGTCATTGACTATTATCGAACACCTGAAAATGGTCAATTAGATCAAATTTTTGGAGATTTTGAAATCAAGGATTTGGACAAAACAGCAGAAAATAAAAAGTTGGTTCGCCGTTTCTTGACAGAAATTTTCCAAAATGGGGAACTGGAGCAGTGGAGTGATTATGTGGCAGATGATTTGATTCAGCATAATCATGAGATTGGACAAGGAAGTGTCGCTTATAAAAACTATGTGGCTGAACATGGTGTCACTTTTGACTTTGTTTTCCAACTCTTAGGACAAGGAAACTATGTGGTTAGCTATGGTCAGACTCAGATTGGTGGAGTTGCCTATGCCCAGTATGACATCTTCCGTCTAGAAAACGGGAAAATTGTGGAACATTGGGATAATAAGGAAGTCATGCCTAAGGTAGAAGACTTGACCAATAGAGGGAAGTTTTAAATTGAGGATACAGAATGATTGAATACAAAAATGTGGCGCTACGCTACACAGAAAAAGATGTCTTGAGAGATGTTAATTTACGGATTGAGAATGGCGAGTTTATGGTTTTAGTTGGTCCATCTGGATCAGGTAAGACGACCATGATCAAGATGGTCAACCGCCTCTTGGAACCGACTGATGGAAATATTTATATGGATGGCAAGCGTATCAAAGACTATGATGAGCGTGAACTTCGTCTTTCTACTGGTTATGTTTTACAGGCCATTGCTCTCTTTCCTAATCTAACGGTCGCGGAAAATATTGCCCTGATTCCTGAGATGAAGGGTTGGACTAAGGAAGAAATTGCTCAGAAAACAGAAGAGCTTTTGGCTAAGGTTGGTTTACCAGTGGCTGAGTATGGACATCGACTTCCTAATGAATTATCTGGTGGAGAACAGCAACGGGTCGGTATTGTTCGTGCTATGATTGGTCAGCCTAAGATTCTCCTCATGGATGAACCTTTTTCAGCCTTGGATGCTATTTCGAGAAAACAGTTGCAGATTCTGACGAAAGAATTGCATAAAGAATTTGGGATGACAACGATTTTTGTAACCCATGATACGGATGAAGCTCTGAAATTGGCAGACCGTATTGCTGTCTTGCAGGATGGAGAGATTCGCCAGGTAGCGAATCCCGAGACCATTTTAAAAGCCCCTGCAACAGAATTTGTAGCAGACTTGTTTGGAGGTAGTGTTCATGACTAATTTAATTGCAACTTTTCAGGATCGTTTTAGTGATTGGTTGACAGCTCTATCTCAACATTTGCAGTTGTCACTTTTGACCCTGTTACTAGCTATTTTGCTTGCGATTCCTTTGGCTGTTTATCTTCGCTATCATGAGAAGTTGGCGGATTGGGTCTTACAGATTGCAGGGATTTTCCAGACCATCCCGTCTCTGGCCTTGTTGGGACTTTTTATCCCCTTGATGGGAATTGGAACCTTGCCTGCTTTGACAGCTCTAGTGATTTATGCGATCTTCCCGATTTTACAAAATACCATCACTGGGCTGAAAGGAATTGATCCGAACCTGCAAGAGGCTGGGATTGCCTTTGGGATGACTAGGTGGGAGCGACTCAAGAAGTTTGAAATTCCACTTGCTATGCCTGTTATGATGTCTGGGATTCGGACGGCAGCGGTCTTGATTATCGGTACGGCAACCTTGGCTGCCTTGATTGGTGCAGGGGGACTGGGTTCCTTTATCCTTTTGGGAATTGACCGTAATAATGCCAGTCTGATTTTGATTGGGGCCCTTTCTTCTGCAGTGCTTGCCATTGCCTTTAATTTCCTGCTAAAAGTGATGGAAAAAGCAAAATTGCGGACGATTTTTTCTGGTTTTGCCTTGGTGACCATATTGCTTGGTTTGTCTTATAGTCCAGCTCTTTTGGCTCAAAAAGAGAAAGAAAACTTGGTTATTGCTGGGAAATTGGGTCCAGAACCAGAAATTTTAGCCAATATGTATAAGTTGCTGATTGAAGAAAATACTAGTATGACTGCGACTGTTAAACCGAATTTTGGGAAGACAAGCTTTCTTTATGAAGCTCTGAAAAAAGGCGATATTGACATTTATCCTGAATTTACTGGTACGGTGACTGAAAGTCTACTTCAACCATCACCGAAAGTGAGTCATGAGCCAGATCAGGTTTATCAGGTGGCGCGTGATGGCATTGCCAAACAGGATCATCTAGCCTATCTCAAACCTATGTCTTATCAAAATACCTATGCTGTAGCTGTTCCGAAAAAGATTGCTCAAGAATATGGCTTGAAGACCATTTCGGATTTGAAAAAAGTGGAAGGGCAATTGAAGGCAGGCTTTACACTTGAGTTTAATGACCGTGAAGATGGAAATAAGGGCTTGCAGTCAATGTATGGTCTCAATCTCAATGTAGCGACCATGGAGCCAGCTCTTCGCTATCAGGCAATTCAGTCAGGCGATATTCAAATTACGGATGCCTATTCGACCGATGCGGAATTGGCGCGTTATGATTTGCAGGTCTTGGAAGATGACAAGCAACTCTTTCCACCTTATCAAGGGGCTCCACTGATGAAAGAAGCTCTTCTCAAGAAACATCCAGAGTTGGAAACAGTTCTCAATAAATTGGCTGGTAAAATTACTGAAAGCCAGATGAGCCAGCTTAACTATCAAGTGGGTGTTGAAGGCAAGTCAGCAGAACAAGTAGCCAAGGAATTTCTACAAGAACAAGGTTTGTTGAAAAAATAGCTTGAAAAGCTAAACTCAACTTGGTTAAACGACTATATAGAAAAATGCTCAGACAATCTTGTCTGGGCTTTTTTGATATTAGAGTTACTGAATGTCTTTCAAAATGGAAAATAAGAGGAAATTTTCAGGATTTTCTAAAATTTTACTGTAAATACACTTGACTATTCACAAAATAGGTGTATAATGTGTTGTGAACTACTTAACAAATAGAGATTTCCAGCTCATGTCGACTAAGGATGGAAATCCTGTGTATAGACAGTTCAGTAGATATATAATAGAGCGTTGCGTCCGAAAGTCTATCCAGACACGGCTCTTTAAAAACAAAAGGAGAAAATATGACGACTTATTTGTAAACAAAACTCAAGAATATCAAAATTACTCTTGGTGAAATGTCTGGCGGTTACCGCCGTATGGTTGCTGCTATGGCTGATTTAGGATTTTCAGGAACTATGAAGGCTATCTGGAATGACCTCTTTGCCAATCGTAGTTTTTCCCAGTGGCTTTACCTGCTAGTTTTAGGAAGTTTTCCAATCTGGCTTGAGTTGATTTATGAACACCGCATTGTTGACTGGGTTGGGATGATTTGTAGCCTGACTGGAATTATCTGTGTCATCTTTGTATCAGAAGGTCGAGCAAGTAATTACCTTTTTGGTTTGATTAACTCTGTCATTTACCTTATCTTGGCTTTGCAGAAAGGCTTCTATGGTGAGGTTTTAACAACTCTCTATTTTACAATTATGCAGCCAATTGGTCTCTTGGTTTGGATTTATCAAGCCCAGTTTAAGAAAGAACAACAAGAGTTTGTCGCACGTAAACTAGACGGCAAGGGTTGGACAAAGTATCTTTCTATTAGTGTTCTTTGGTGGTTGGCCTTTGGGTTTATTTATCAGTCTATCGGAGCTAATCGTCCCTATCGTGATTCTATCACTGATGCGACCAATGGTGTAGGGCAAATCCTCATGACAGCTGTTTACCGTGAACAGTGGATATTCTGGGCTGCTACTACTGTCTTTTCAATCTATCTCTGGTGGGGAGAAAGCCTGCAAATCCAAGGAAAATACCTGATTTACTTGATCAATAGTCTAGTTGGGTGGTATCAGTGGAGCAAGGCAGCAAAAAGCGCTTAAAAAGTAAAAAAGGATCATCTGATCCTTTTTGTGTTAGAGCAAAATGAATAATACCGTAATGATAATAGCGGTCGTTATACGAACGATGTGGTGCGAGATATGTTGCTTTTCTTTCTGTTGGCCGTTCCAGTAGGCTCCATAGCAGACGATACTCGAACCCACAATCCATAGAAGAATGGTTGCAACTGGAACGAAGTAAAAGATGGCTAGAGCCAGAGATGTGAGGCAACTGCCAACCAAGATGCACGTGTTTCCCAGACTGTAGTTCTTTTGTTTCATGGCTGAAAAAGCAGCAGCAAGGTGAAGCAATGAGAAGGCGAGAGCTAGTACAATTGTTAGTATTCCTAGAATCATCGAAGTTAACATAGTTGGTTCCTTTCTGAGTTTCAGGCTTAGTTATCAAGTGGAGTTGTAGAGGTCATC
Organism: bacterium; assembly: GCA_905221245.1. GTDB lineage: Bacteria > Bacillota > Bacilli > Lactobacillales > Streptococcaceae > Streptococcus. The sequence goes on along the minus strand of CAJNCK010000004.1, from coordinate 231,179 downwards.
TCTATTACATCAAGGTAAAATTTCACCACTTGGTTTTCGGTATAAGATTTTCCTTTTTTTAGCCACCAAGTTAGGGTCTCGATAAAGTTCGTTACAACAAAATGCTGGAGGTAGGAGTCCGGAATGTTTGGATAGGCTTCTTGCAAGTCATCCGCCACCATGGGATAAACGTGGTGTTTGAGTTCCCTGTGTAGTTGGCGGAGGAAGTAGTCGTTTTTGGAAAAAAGGAGACTGGTGACATGGTCCTGGTTTTTCTGAAAATGTAAAAAGATATGTGCGAGGTAGTCCTCGGTAGTCAAGTGTCCTTCCCTTTCAAAGAGATGATGAAAGAGGTAGCGACAGAGCTCATCTAAAAGGAGTTCCTTACTCTCGTAGTGACAGTAAAAAGTGGAGCGCCCAACATCTGCTAGGTCAATGATATCCTGAACAGTAGTGGCATCATAGCCCTTGTCGTTCAAAAGTTGTAAAAAAGCTTGGTAGATGGCTTTTTTCGTCTTGCTGACTCGACGGTCTCTTTTTGTCATATAGACACTAGTGACAAACTGTTCAGAACTGAACAGGACTGACAGTTTGCTTCTATCCTTTCTTTGGATTTTATTAGATAATACAAATGAAAGAAGTATGTATATACCCATTATACCAAAGGAGGGAGAGAAATGAGTTCTAAAACATCTATCTGGTTAGCTTTTTTCTTAAATTTAAGCTATGCGATTGTTGAGTTTATCGCAGGAGGAATCTTTGGTTCGAGTGCAGTTCTTGCTGATTCTGTTCATGACTTGGGAGATGCTATAGCCATTGGCATATCTGCCCTTTTAGAAACGATTTCCAATCGTGAAGAAGATAGACAGTACACCTTGGGTTACAAACGTTTTAGTCTTTTAGGGGCCATGCTAACGGCTGTGATTCTTATGATAGGGTCTGTCCTAGTGATTTTGGAAAATGTCACAAAGATCGCTCACCCGCAACCCGTTAATGAGGAAGGGATTCTCTGGCTGGGAATCATTGCGGTAGCTATCAATGTGCTAGCTAGTCTGGTAGTTCGTAAGGGAAAAACAAAGAATGAATCTATTCTTAGCTTGCATTTTTTGGAAGATACTCTTGGTTGGTTGGCTGTCATTCTAATGGCGATTATTCTTCGATTTACGGACTGGTATATCCTCGATCCGCTTTTATCTCTGGTCATTTCCATCTTTATTCTGTCGAAAGCCATTCCACGCTTTTGGAGTGCACTAAAAATTTTCCTAGATGCTGTGCCAGAAGGGGTCGAGACAAGTGATTTGGAGAAAGATTTAGAGGCTCTACCCAATGTCAAAAGTGTTAATCAACTTAGCATTTGGTCCATGGATGGTCTAGAGAATAATGCTATTGTTCACATTTGTATCAAGGACTGGGAACAGATGATGGAAACCAAAGAAGTGGTGCGTCAATGTTTAGAAGAAAGAGGCGTGCAGAATATCACTATTGAAGTAGATAGCAGTCAAAGCAATCATGCGCAACATAAGCGGAGGGTGAGAGAATTAGAGCAGAAGCATGGGCATCATCATTAGAAAAGCGACCTCGCTAGAGGTCGTTTTGTTATCCTATTCATTCCTTGTACTCTCTCTCAGAGTCAGTCTGGTTCCCAGCATAGTCAGGCTAGGGATTTTGCGACCGTGGAGTACTTCCTTGTTAAGAATATCCATACCTGCTCGGCCCATTTCTTCGGTATAGACGGTGATGCTGGAGAGGGGAGGATAGACCTGTTTGGTCAGGCTAGTGTCATTAAAGGAAATGAGGCTGACGCGGTCTGGCAGGCTGATTCCAGCTTCTTGGAGGGCACGGAGGGCACCGATGGCTAAACTATCGCTAGCTGCAAAAAATGCTGGCGGGAGTTGGTCTCCCAAACTCTGAATAGCCTCCTTCATCAAGTCATAGCCAGACTGGGCAGTAAAGCTTCCTTGAAAGACCAGTTCATCATGATAGATTTCTTTTGTTTGACTGTAGTTTCTGAAATTTTCCAGCCGCTTATCCTCAATGATTTCTTCTTGGTCAGTTGTTTCTTCAAGACCTGTTAGAATCCCAATGCGATTCAACCCTTGACTGAGGAAATAATCGACAACCTGTTTCATGGCAGTGTAAAAGTCCGTGATAATGCAGGTATGTCCTAGCGAAAGAGTATCACTGTCTAGAAAGACAAGAGGCTTTTGGTATTCTTCAAAGGCAGAAATCTGAGCTCGGCTAAACTTTCCGATGCAGAGAATCCCAATCACTTCCTCGCTTAATGTAAAAGGATGGTCATTAAAATAGCGCAAGATATCATAGTCCAACTCTTGGGCTCTTTTTTCTATGCCTAGGCGAATCTGGTAGTAGTAGAGGTCGTCCAGTTCCCCTTGTTCGCTGACCCATTGGATAATGGCAATCTTTTGCTTGGGCTTGTGGGACTCGCCTGTCTTGAGGTGCTTAGTGTAGCCCAACTCTTCAGCAACAGTTAAAATACGGTGTCTGGTTTCTTCTGTAACAGATAGGCTCTGGTCGCGATTGAGGACGCGGGATACGGTCGCGATAGAGACAGAGGCTAGCTGTGCAATGTCTTTTAAAGTAGCCATAAATCCTCCTTCTTTAAGGTTAGTATATCATATTTTTCTGCTTTTTACTGATAGTTTAGTAAAATTTTAGTAAAAATGATTGACCTTGGGAAATCCCTTGGATACAATAGAAGAAAACGATTACACGTTAAGGTGACTTAACGGACAGTAAAAGGAGAAATCATATGACACAACATCTTACTGCTGAAGCTCTTCGCAAAGACTTTCTTGCTGTTTTTGGTCAAGAAGCAGACCAAACCTTCTTTTCACCAGGTCGTATCAATTTGATTGGTGAACACACAGACTACAACGGTGGGCACGTTTTTCCAGCTGCTATTTCTTTGGGAACTTATGGTGCAGCTCGTAAGCGTGACGACCAAATTTTACGTTTCTACTCAGCTAACTTTGAAGACAAGGGCATCATCGAAGTGCCTTTAGCGGATCTCAAGTTTGAAAAAGAGCACAACTGGACCAATTATCCAAAAGGAGTTCTTCATTTCTTGCAAGAAGCTGGACATGTGATTGACAAAGGTTTTGATTTTTATGTTTATGGGAATATCCCAAATGGTGCTGGTTTGTCTTCTTCAGCATCCTTGGAACTTTTGACAGGGGTAGTGGCAGAGCATCTCTTTGATTTAAAATTAGAGCGTCTCGATTTGGTTAAAATCGGCAAACAAACAGAAAATAACTTTATCGGAGTCAACTCTGGTATCATGGACCAGTTTGCTATAGGTATGGGGGCTGATCAACGTGCTATTTACTTAGATACTAACACTTTAGAGTATGATTTGGTACCACTTGATTTGAAGGACAATGTCGTTGTTATCATGAACACCAATAAACGCCGTGAATTGGCTGACTCTAAGTACAATGAACGCCGTGCTGAGTGTGAAAAAGCAGTGGAAGAGTTGCAAGTTGCCTTAGATATTCAGACCTTGGGTGAATTGGATGAGTGGGCCTTTGACCAATATAGCTACCTAATCAAAGATGAAAATCGTTTGAAACGTGCTCGTCATGCAGTGCTTGAAAATCAACGTACCCTCAAAGCTCAAGCAGCCCTCCAAGCAGGAGATTTGGAAACATTTGGTCGTTTGATGAATGCTTCTCACGTTTCGCTTGAGCATGATTATGAAGTAACTGGCTTAGAATTGGATACCCTTGTTCACACAGCTTGGGCACAAGAAGGAGTTCTCGGTGCTCGTATGACAGGGGCAGGTTTTGGCGGATGTGCCATTGCCTTGGTGCAAAAAGATGCTGTTGATGACTTTAAGGAAGCTGTAGGCAAACACTACGAGGAAGTAGTTGGCTACGCTCCAAGTTTCTATATCGCTGAAGTTGCAGGTGGCACTCGCGTCCTTGACTAGTCAAAAGGAGGCTTTATGGTGACCTTAGTAGATACATTTGTAACACATGTCATTTCTGAAAGTTCATTTGAGGAAATGGATCGAATCTACCTGACCAATCGTGTCTTGGCACGAGTGGGAGACGGTGTTTTGGAAGTTGAGACGGATCTGGATAAAGTGATTGACCTCAAGGACCAGCTGGTTGAGGAAGCCGTTCGATTAGAGACGATTGAGGATAGTCAAACTGCGCGTGAAATCCTCGGTGCTGAACTGATGGACTTGGTGACTCCTTGTCCGAGTCAGGTCAATCGTGATTTCTGGGAAACCTATGTCCACTCTCCTGAGCAAGCGATAGAGGATTTTTACCAACTCAGTCAGAAGAATGACTACATCAAACTCAAGGCCATTGCTAAGAATATTGCTTATCGTGTTCCATCTGATTACGGAGAACTTGAAATTACCATCAATCTCTCTAAGCCTGAAAAGGATCCCAAAGAGATTGCAGCTGCCAAGTTGGTGCAAGCTATCAATTATCCCCAGTGTCAGCTTTGTCTAGAGAATGAGGGCTACCATGGTCGAGTTAACCACCCAGCTCGCTGCAATCACCGGATTATCCGTTTTGAAATGGCTGGTCAGGAGTGGGGCTTCCAGTATTCGCCTTATGCCTACTTTAATGAGCACTGTATTTTCTTAGATGGCCAGCATCGTCCCATGGCCATTAGTCGTCAGAGCTTTGAACGCCTGCTGGCTATCGTAGAGCAGTTTCCAGGATATTTTGCTGGATCTAATGCTGACTTGCCGATTGTGGGGGGCTCTATTCTAACTCATGACCACTATCAGGGAGGACGTCATGTATTTCCTATGGAATTAGCTCCCTTGCAAAAGACCTTTCAATTTGCTGATTTTGAGCAGGTTAAGGCTGGGATTGTCAAGTGGCCAATGTCAGTGTTGCGTTTGACTTCGGATTTCAAAGAGGATTTGATCAACTTAGCTGACAAGATTTTGCAGGAATGGCGTCAGTATTCAGATCCTAGTGTGCAGATTTTGGCAGAGACAGACGGGACACCGCATCACACCATCACACCTATTGCGCGTAAGCGCGACGGTCAGTTTGAGTTGGACTTGGTTTTACGAGATAATCAAACATCACCAGAACATCCTGATGGCATCTATCATCCCCACAAGGATGTCCAACATATCAAGAAGGAAAATATCGGCTTGATTGAGGTCATGGGCTTGGCAATCTTGCCACCACGTCTGAAAGAAGAAGTGGAGCAAGTCGCTAGCTATCTCGTGGGAGAAGCTGATACAGTTGCCGATTATCATCAGGAATGGGCAGACCAACTTAGAGCCCAATATCCAGACATAACAGATAAAGAAAAAGCCCTTGAAATCGTCAAGGACTCTGTGGGTGCTATCTTTGCACGTGTACTTGAGGATGCAGGAGTCTACAAGCAGACGAAACAAGGACAGGCAGCCTTTATGCGCTTTGTGGAACAGGTCGGAATTTTACCAGACTAGGAGCTTTCTCCTTGCACAGTCCTATAAAAAGTAGTATCATAGTGTCGTTTGAAATATCAGGAGGAAACCATGAAAGATTTTCATTTTGACGCTATATCTGCTTTTGAAAATTACGAAATTGAACAAATGAGAGATGGTCACGTTGTGGTGACGACAAAAGTAGTGGACTCTTCGCTCAACTACTATGGCAATGCCCATGGTGGCTATCTCTTTACCCTTTGCGACCAGATCAGTGGTTTGGTGGTCATATCTCTGGGACTTGATGGAGTGACGCTCCAGTCCTCTATCAACTACCTCAAGGCAGGAAAACTCGACGATGTGCTGACCATTAAAGGAGAATGCGTCCATCAAGGTCGCACAACTTGTGTAGTAGATGTCGATATCACCAATCAAGAGGGCAGAAATGTCTGCAAAGCAACCTTTACCATGTTTGTCACAGGCCAACGGTCAGAAGACAGACAGGTAAGGATATAGAGAAAGGTGAGTGGGATAAATTTATCTCACTCATTTTTAATTTGTGAGATATGTTAGAAGGAAATATAAAAGAGAGTGGTGAAATACAAATGTAATAGGTACATATTGTGGTATACTAGTTATAGTAGATTTTAATTGATTATATCGAGTGAATTCTCATATTAGTGAGGAATTTTTAAATGGAATTACACTTTAATTTAGAATTAGTAGAAACCTATAAAAGTAATAGCCAAAAGGCACGTATCTTAACGGAGGATTGGGTTTATCGTCAGTCTTATTGCCCTAATTGTGGGAACAATCCCTTAAAGCATTTTGAAAATAATCGGCCTGTAGCAGATTTTTACTGTAATCATTGTAGTGAGGAGTTTGAACTAAAGAGCAAAAAAGGAAATTTTTCATCAACAATCAATGATGGTGCTTATGCAACGATGATGGAGCGTGTTCAGGCAGATAATAATCCTAATTTCTTTTTTTTAACTTATACAAAAAATTTTGAGGTAAATAATTTTCTGGTTCTTCCAAAGCAATTTGTTACACCGAAATCAATTATTCAAAGGAAGCCACTTGCGCCAACTGCTAGACGAGCAGGTTGGATTGGTTGTAACATTGATTTATCACAAGTACCTTCTAAAGGAAGGATATTTCTTGTGAAAAATGGACAAGTTAGGGATCCAGAAAAAGTTACAAAAGAATTTAAGCAAAGTTTATTTTTAAGGAAGAACTCTCTTTCAGTAAGAGGTTGGACAATAGAAATTCTAAATTGTATAGATAAGATAGAGGATTCAGAATTTACCCTTGAAGATATGTATCGTTTTGAAAGTGACCTAAAAAATATCTTTGTTAAGAACAATCATATCAAAGAAAAGATTAGGCAACAGCTTCAAATATTAAGAGACAAAGAAATAATAGAATTTAAAGGTAGAGGAAAGTATCGGAAATTATGAAAACGAAACAATTTGTTGCATCAGAAGAGGTGTATGATTTCTTAAAAGTCATCTGGCCTGATTATGAAACAGAGAGTAATTATGAAAACTTATGTGTAATGGTTTATACTTTATCAGACCCTGATTGTGTGAGGTGGTTATCTGAAAATATGGAGTTTGGTGATGAGAAACAACTTTCTTTATTGAATAAAAAATATAGCTGGGAATATGGAGATGAATTACCAGAGTGGTTGGAAAGCCCAAAACATAGATTATTGCTAATAAGTGAGTTATTGGAGAGAAACTTAAGATGAAAAAGTATACAGTAGAAATTACAGAAACTCTAACCCGTTTAGTAAGCATAGAGGCTGAAAATCCAGATGAAGCCGAACGACTTGTAAGAGAAAAGTATAAGAGTTGTGAAATTGTTCTTGATGCAGATGATTTTCAGGACTATGAGACTAGTATATATGAGTAGATGTTTTTATTTTGTCACACAAAAAAGAGGCTCACACCTCTTTTTCTTATTTCTTTTTATGATTTAATACTGCATTGAGGACAATGGCGAGTAGACTGGCTACGACGATTCCGTTTGAGAAGAACATTTGGAAGGCTGTCTGCATGCTGATAAAGAGATTACTGTTGTTGAGTCCGACACCTGCAGCGATGGAAACTGCTGCGATAAGGAAGTTATGTTCATTGTTAGCAAAGTCAACACGGGCGAGGATTTGCATCCCTTGAATAGACACAAAACCAAACATTACCAGCATGGCACCACCGAGGACAGGGCTTGGAATGATTTGAGCAAGGGCACCAAACTTAGGAAGGAGTCCAAGGAGAACCAGGAAACCAGCTGCGTAGTAGATTGGTAGGCGAGTTTTGATACCTGATAATTTAACCAAACCAACGTTTTGTGAAAATCCTGTGTAAGGGAAGGTGTTAAAGATTCCTCCAAGAAGTACGGCCAAACCTTCTGCGCGGTAACCGTTGCGAAGGCGCGTGCTGTCGATCGGATCTTTTGTGATATCAGACAAGGCCAGATAAACACCAGTAGACTCAACCATAGACACCGTTGCGATGATACACATCATGACAATAGATGAGATTTCAAAGGTTGGCATCCCAAAGTAGAGTGGAGTTGGGACATGGACAAGTGGTGCTGCCGCAACTGGAGAGAAGTCAACCAAGCCCATGGTAGCAGCCATGGCAGTTCCAACAACCAAACCAATCAAAATAGAGATAGACTTGATAAATCCTTTGGTAAAGATGTTAATCAAGAGGATAATCAGAACAGTGATAGCTGCAAGCAAGAGACTTTGACCAGTTGGCTCTGGAACGTTATTTCCCATATTTCCAATAGCGACAGGAATCAAGGTTAAACCAATCGTGGTAATAACAGATCCTGTTACGATAGAAGGGAAGAGATTGGCCACTTTTGAGAAGATGCCTGAAACAAGAACCACGTAAATCCCTGATGCGATAAGAGCACCAAACATAGCGCCACTACCATGGCTTTGCCCAATCATAATCAAGGGAGCAACTGATTGGAAGGCCACTCCGAGAACGACTGGGAGTCCAATCCCAAAGTATTTATTGAGTTGGAGTTGGAGGAAGGTTGCCACCCCACACATGAAGATATCTGTAGAAATCAGGTAGGTCAACTGCTCAGCTGAATAGCCAAGAGCTGTCGCAATCATGATGGGAACCAGGATAGATCCTGAGTACATGGCTAGTAAGTGCTGCAAGCCAAGAATGGCTGCTTGCGAGTGTTTTTCTTGAGTTTGCATTAGAGATCTGCCTCCTTAAATACGACCTGACCATTTTCAAAACGATCCAAGCGAGCAAGTGATAGAACAGGGTAGCCTGCTTTTTCAAGCAAATCACGGCCTTCTTGGAAAGATTTTTCAATCACAATACCGATAGCTTCGACTGTGGCTCCGGCCTGTTCGATGATTTGAATCAAGCCTTTGGCAGCTTGGCCATTAGCAAGGAAATCGTCGATAATCAAGACCTTGTCCTCTGGTGAGAGGAATTTTCCAGCGATAGAAACGGTGCTGGTTACCCGCTTGGTAAAGGAGTAAACTTCAGCAGTTAAGATACCTTCGTTCATAGTGATGTTCTTAGCTTTTTTAGCGAAAATCATGGGAACGTTTAAGGCTTCAGCTGTAAAAATAGCTGGGGCAATACCCGACGCTTCAATGGTTACGACTTTGGTAATGCCAGCAGAAGCAAATTTTTCCGCAAAAACCTTACCAATCTCTCGCATTAAGCTAAAGTCAACTTGGTGAGTTAAAAAGGAATCCACCTTGAGAATGTTATCACCCAAGATATGCCCATCCTTGAGGATGCGCTCTTCTAATAATTTCATAAGACCTCCTAAAGTCTAAAAGCCAATCCATTTGCTTGTTTATAGTTTCTAGCAAGAAATAGAAAAAGGACCTACTTAATATCTAAGTAAGTCCCCAAAATAGGCATGGCAAAAACGACCATACCTCACTTCTGACTTACTTATTGTTAGGTGTTCCGGCACCTTGTAGAAACGTCATGCCAATTCACGACATAAACAAGTAAAATGATATTCAATTTCAAATAGGCTTGAGCCAATGTTTTTATTTTACACTAAATAACTTTAGAAATCAAATGTTTTGTTAGTGTTTTGGTTTGAAAAACGAACAAATATAATAAAAATGGGCAAGAATTAACTTATTGGCTAACATTTAGAAGGTTTTTCCATCATAAAAGGCATATTATCAAGATTTTTCAAGACTTGACAATATGCCTTTTTCTAACTTTAAAGACTTTTTCCCAATCTTTATTATTCTACTCGCTAAATCTTAAAAAATAGCCATCTGGATCCAAAACTGCAAATTCATGGGGATATATAAAGCTATCTCCTACTCGAAATTCTCTTTTTGTCAGGGGACGATGGATAGGATAGTCAGCTTCCAGCAGTTTTTGGTGGAGCTGAGGAACATCTGCAATGCCAAAGGAAATATTGACACCGCGCCCGAAAGGATAGGTCAGCTGAGCTAATTCTTCTGCGCTGCCTTCTTCTAGCATAAGTTGGCAGTCTTCAAGCGAGAGGAAGAGAAATTTCTCCTCTGGACGCTCGTATTCGACAGAGAATCCTAGCAGGTCACAGTAGAAGTGGCGTGATTTTTCGATGTCAGATACTACAAACTCAGGAATGACAGCTTGATAGTCCATTCGTTTTCTCCTTAGAGTTCAATCTCCATGACAATGGGTGTGTGGTCTTGGCGCGCACCGGAGTCAATCATATCAGACTTGGTGACCTTGTCAGCCACGCGGTTACTTGTGAGCCAGTAGTCGATTCTCCAGCCTGTATTGTTGATTTTAGAAGTCTTGCTGCGTTGTGCCCACCAAGTGTAGCGTTCGGGAACATCGCCGTGAATGTGGCGGAAGGTATCAGTAAATCCAGTTGCCAAAAGGTTGGTAAATCCAGCACGTTCCTCGTCGGTAAATCCAGGTGAACGGCGGTTGCTAGCAGGATTTGCAAGGTCGATTTCATTGTGGGCTACGTTGTAGTCACCGGTTGCAAGGACTGGCTTTTCTTTGTCTAGTTCAGCCAAATACTCCGCATATTTGACATCCCAGACTTGACGTTCTTCCAAGCGTTTGAGGCCATCGCCAGCATTTGGTGTGTAAACTTGGGTAACGAAAAATTTATCAAATTCTAGAGTGATGATACGACCTTCCAAGTCCATGGTAGAAGGGGCACCGATTTCTGGGAAAGTGACAGTGGGTGAGAGTTCTTTCTTATAGAGGAACATGGTTCCAGCATAGCCTTTCCGGGCAGGTTCTTGTGAAGAGCGCCACGTGTTTGCGTAGCCTGGGAAGAGTTCTTCTAAAATCTCCAAGTGTTTCTTTGTAGGCCCCTTGGCAGAAAGCTTGGTTTCTTGGATAGCAATGATATCAGCATTTTCAGCGACCAAGGTTTGTAGGACTTCTTGGGACAATTTGGCACGAGCTGAGTCACTAGTTAGGGCAGCATTGAGGGAATCAATATTCCATGAGATAAGTTTCATAAAGTTACCTTTTTCATTCAGATTATAGATTTTATTATACCAAAAAAAGGTCTATTTCCCCAATGTATGGTTTGAAAAATCACTCTTTAAACTTTATCCTGAGAAAATAAAAATCCCCTAAACTATTTAGAAAAAAATCTAAATAGTTCTTGTGTTTAGAATAGAAAGGTGTATAATGTTATTTAGAAAAACATCTAAATAGAAAGTGAAGTTACATATATGTCAAATAAGAGAACAATCCTTCTTTTTGTGGTCTTGGCTTATGTCCTTGCTTGGATAATATGGTTGGCACTATGGATAGGTGGTGTTGGTCTAAATTCTCCATGGAGTCAACTTGCTAGTATTGTAGCCATGTGGATGCCTGCGCTTGCAGTCTTTCTCTTAGGGAAAATAACGAATCAACCTAGTGGAATCAAATCTAAATTAGCCGTGAATTTCAAGAGGAACTGGCGCTTTTACTTACTAGCTATCTGGTTACCAGCAGTCATCAGTTTTTTAGGAGCAGGACTTTATTTTCTTGTATTCCCTAGCAATTTCAGCCTTGGTTTTGAATCTATTCAAGCCATCTTACAAGCAAAAGGTGTCTCTCAATCAGCCATTCCCTTATCTTTCTTGGCCTTGATTCAAATCTTAGCTAGTTTGACCTACGCTCCTTTTCTTAATAGTTTCTTTGCATTGGGGGAGGAAATTGGTTGGCGTGGCTATCTTTACCCAGCTCTAAGAGGACGCTTTTCAATAGTCCAGACTCATGTCTTGCTTGGTCTCATTTGGAGTCTTTGGCATCTACCAATCAATTTGCAAGGCTATAATTATGGACTATCTTATTTTGCTTATCCTGTTTTGGGAGTTGTCGCCATGTTTCTATTTTGTTTTAGCGTAGGAATATTGTTGAGCTGGTTGTTGGAAAAGACAGGTTCTATCTGGGCTTCTGCCCTATTTCATGGGGCAATCAATGCAACTGCAGGTCTTGGTTTACTCTTTCAATTACCAGGAGAAAAAATTTCAAGCCTCTTGATTTTAGGCCCATCACCGACAGGAATGCTATCAGTTCTACCTTGCTTAGTCCTAGCCCTACTAATATTACAAAGGGAAAGGAGTCATTATGAGTTTTGCAAATAGTTTTAAAGCCTTATCTCATCCAGTTAGGAGAGAGATTTTAAATTTACTCAAAGCAGGTAGATTATCTGCAGGAGAAATTGCCAGTCAATTCGAGTTGACTAGTGCAACTATTTCACATCATCTCACGATTTTGAAAGCAGCGGATTTGATTCATGAAATGAAAGAAAAAAACTTTATTTATTATGAGTTAAACACATCGGTTTTAGAGGATATAATGGTTTGGTTAGCAGATCTGAAAGGAGATCATTTTGATGAAGATAAAAATCAATAAGAAATTGGTATTATTTACGAGCATTCTCATCCTACTACCTTCCCTTGTAGGTTGTGTTTTCTGGAATCAATTACCAGAGGAGATACCCACTCATTTTAATCTACTGGGTCAAGCAGATGGCTACAATCATAAAATGTCTGCTATCTTTGGATTACCTACTCTCATGCTTTTGATGCATTGGTTGCTTCTATTTTTAATGATTAAGGATCCTAAATCTAGCAATATCAGTTCAAAAATACAACTTTTGATTTACTGGATTATTCCTTTTGTATCTTGTCTATTAATGATTTCTATCTTCGGAGAATCTTTGGGTTATTCCATGATGAGTGGGCTACTAGCTCAGATTTTTATGGGAGTCATGATGATCATAATTGGAAATTATCTACCAAAAACACACCGAAATTATATAGTCGGTATTCGACTACCGTGGACCTTGGAGAATGATGGAAACTGGAGAAAAACGCATCGCCTAGCTGGAAAAATTTGGGTATTAGGAGGATTGTTATTGTTTCTAAATTCCTTTGTGCAACTATATGTTTACTGGGTATTCTTCTTGACACTTTTCTTTGTAGTGATAATTCCTAGTGTCTATTCTTATCAATTATCAAAATCAGAATCTTGAAATAGCTACTGGAGTCATTAGTTTGAGAAGTTGGTCTGATATGTCTATTTCCCCAACGTATGGTTTGAAAAATCACCCTCTTTCGTTTATAATTAGGAATGATTTTATGAAAGGGAGTGAAAATAAATGAAATTTTACTCATATGAATATGTACTTAGCCAAATCAGTCAGCAAAATGGAATTATGATTGGCTTTGGGATTGTGCTCCTATCTATCACAGGATTTTTTGCTTTTAAGGCTTATCGTGATAAAAAAGGAACTAAATTCCGTGAATTGGTCATGATTTTGGCCTTGGCTTTGGTGGCCATGCTTTTGGTGACAATCTCAAAATACCAGACAAATCAAGCCTCTAACAACCAATTTCAAACTTCACTTCATTTCATAGAGGTTGTTTCCAAAGACTTGGGAGTGGATAAATCAGAAGTTTACGTCAATACTTCAGCTGCCACTGATGGAGCGCTTGTCAAGGTAGGTCCAAATGTCTATCGTGCCATGAACGGGAGCGAACCAGACAAGTATCTTTTAGAGAAATTAGAATTGCATCAAACAGACGCTATTGAATTGGTGGAGGTAAACAAATGACACTCAATTATATGGAAATTTTAATCAAACTGGCCTTGGGTCTCTTCTCGCTTGTTTTTGTTATCAATGTGACAGGAAAGGGGAACCTAGCCCCTAACTCTGCGACAGACCAAATTCAGAACTATGTTCTTGGTGGTATCATCGGTGGGGTGATTTACAATAGTTCAATCAGCATTCTCCAGTATGCAGTGATTTTGATGATGTGGACGATTTTGGTCTTGACCCTCAAATGGCTCAATAACAATGTTCGTTTTGTCAAACGCTTGATTGATGGGAAACCAACTCTCCTTATCAAAAATGGGAAGATTGACCCAGAAGCCTGTCGTTCAGTTGGTTTGTCTGCATCGGATGTAGCCCTCAAGCTTCGTAGTCAAGGGATTTTTCAGATGAAACAAGTCAAACGAGCTGTGCAAGAGCAAAATGGTCAACTCATCGTGGTCCAAATGGGAGATGAAAATCCTAAATATCCAGTTGTGACTGACGGTGTGATCCAAGTAGATGTTTTGGAATCGATTGGCCGTAGCGAAGAGTGGCTGCTTGATAATCTCAGCAAACAAGGGCATGACAATGTAGCCAATATCTTTATCGCTGAGTATGACAAGGGTGTCGTCTCAGTCGTAACTTATGAATAAGAAAAACCTGGGGTCTTGTACTCTTCAAAAATCAAATTCAAACTGCGTCAACGTCGCCTTGCCGTACTCAAGTACAGCCTGCGGCTAGTTTCCTAGTTTGCTCTTTGATTTTCATTGAGTATTGGCCTCAGGTTTCCATTTGCAATCAGAAAGGGATTTTATGTCCATTATTCAAAAACTTTGGTGGTTTTTCAAGTTAGAAAAACGCCGTTATCTAGTCGGGATTGTGGCCCTGGTTTTGGTTTCCGTCCTCAACCTCATTCCCCCCATGGTTATGGGGCGGGTCATTGATGCTATCACATCGGGGCAATTAACCCAGCAGGACCTCCTTCTTGACCTATTTTACTTGCTTCTTGCGGCCTTTGGGATGTACTATCTGCGCTATGTTTGGCGGATGTATATCCTTGGGACTTCCTACCGTCTGGGACAGATTATGCGCTCTCGCTTGTTTGAGCATTTCACAAAAATGTCTCCAGCCTTTTATCAAACCTATAGGACGGGGGACCTGATGGCACACGCAACCAACGATATCAATGCCTTAACGCGTCTGGCAGGGGGAGGGGTTATGTCAGCGGTTGATGCCTCTATCACGGCTCTAGTGACCTTGTTGACCATGCTCTTTAGCATTTCATGGCAAATGACCTTGGTTGCCATTCTGCCCCTGCCTTTCATGGCTTATGCGACCAGTCGTTTAGGGAGAAAGACTCATAAGGCCTTTGGCGAATCTCAAGCTGCCTTTTCTGAACTCAATAACAAGGTACAGGAGTCCGTATCAGGTATTAAAGTGACCAAGTCTTTCGGTTACCAGGCGGATGAGCTCAAGTCCTTTCAGGCAGTCAATGAATTGACCTTCCAAAAGAACCTCCAAACCATGAAATACGATAGTCTCTTTGACCCCATGGTTCTCTTGTTTGTTGGTTCCTCCTATGTTTTAACCCTCTTGGTAGGCTCCTTGATGGTTCAGAAAGGGCAAATCACGGTTGGTAATCTGGTCACCTTTATCAGCTACTTGGATATGCTGGTTTGGCCTCTCATGGCCATCGGCTTTCTCTTTAATATTACTCAGCGAGGGAAGGTTTCCTACCAGCGGATTGAGAATCTTTTGTCTCAGGAATCACCTGTACAAGACCCTGAGTTTCCTCTAGACAGTATTGAAAATGGGCGCTTGCAGTATGCCATTGATAGCTTTGCCTTTGAAAATGAGGAAACACTGACAAATGTTCACTTTAGTTTGGAAAAAGGGCAAACTCTGGGCTTGGTTGGGCAGACAGGCTCTGGAAAAACGTCCTTAATCAAGCTCCTTTTGCGTGAATATGATGTGGATAAGGGTGCTATTTACCTAAACGGTCATAATATTCGTGACTATCGTCTGACAGACCTTCGCAGTCTCATGGGCTATGTTCCTCAGGACCAGTTTCTCTTTGCGACTTCTATCTTAGACAATATCCGCTTTGGAAATCCTAAACTGCCTCTTTCAGCGGTCGAGGAAGCGACTAAGCTAGCCCAAGTTTACCAAGACATTGTAGCCATGCCTCAGGGATTTGATACGCTGATTGGCGAAAAAGGGGTTAGTCTCTCAGGTGGTCAAAAGCAGCGTCTGGCCATGAGTCGGGCTATGATTTTAGACCCTGATATCTTGATTTTGGATGATTCTTTGTCAGCCGTGGATGCTAAGACAGAGTATGCCATTATTGATAATCTTAAGGAAACGCGTCAGGACAAAACAACCATTATCACTGCCCATCGCCTGAGTGCAGTTGTCCATGCAGATTTGATTTTGGTGATGCAGGATGGTCGTATCATTGAACGAGGTAGGCATGAAGACTTACTAGCCTTGGATGGTTGGTATGCCCAAACCTACCAGTCTCAGCAGCTGGAAATGAAAGGAGAAGAAGATGCAGAATAAACAAGAACAATGGACTGTATTGAAGCGCTTGATGTCTTATCTCAAGCCCTATGGACTCCTTACCTTTTTGGCACTCAGTTTTCTCCTAGCGACTACGATCATTAAAAGCGTCATTCCCCTTGTGGCTTCCCACTTTATTGACCAGTATCTCAGCAATCTCAACCAACTTGCCGTTACCGTTTTGCTGGTCTACTATGGCCTTTATATCCTACAAACTCTGGTCCAGTATGTCGGCAATCTTCTTTTTGCGAGGGTCTCCTACAGCATCGTTAGAGATATTCGTCGAGATGCCTTTACCAATATGGAAAAGCTGGGCATGTCTTATTTTGACAAGACGCCAGCAGGCTCTATCGTCTCTCGTTTGACAAATGACACCGAGACTATCAGTGATATGTTTTCGGGGATTTTATCTAGCTTTATCTCAGCAGTTTTCATCTTTCTGACAACTCTTTATACCATGTTGGTATTGGATTTTCGTTTGACAGCACTGGTCTTGCTCTTTCTCCCCTTGATTTTTCTTTTGGTCAATCTCTATCGGAAAAAATCAGTGAAAATCATTGAGAAAACCAGAAGTCTCTTGTCAGATATCAATAGCAAGCTGGCTGAAAACATCGAGGGAATCAGAATAATCCAGGCCTTTAATCAAGAGAAGCGCTTGCAGGCAGAATTTGATGAAATCAACCAAGAACACTTGGTCTACGCCAACCGTTCTGTAGCCTTGGATGCCCTCTTTTTACGTCCTGCCATGAGTTTGCTGAAACTTCTAGGCTACGCTGTTTTGATGGCCTACTTTGGCTATCGTGGACTTTATCTGGGAATAACGGCCGGGACCATGTATGCCTTTATCCAGTATATCAATCGTCTCTTTGACCCCTTAATTGAGGTGACGCAAAACTTTTCAACCCTGCAAACGTCTATGGTTTCTGCAGGCCGTGTCTTTGCCTTGATCGATGAGAGGACCTATGAGCCTCTTCAGGAAGATGGGCAAACTAAAGTTAAAGAAGGCAATATTCGTTTTGAACATGTGTGTTTCTCATATGATGGAAAACATCCGATTCTGGATGACATTTCTTTCTCTGTTAACAAGGGTGAAACTATTGCCTTTGTAGGCCATACAGGTTCAGGAAAATCTTCGATTATCAATGTCCTTATGCGCTTTTATGAATTCCAGTCAGGGAGAGTTCTCTTGGATGATGTGGATATCAGGAACTACAGTCAGGAAGAGTTGAGAAAAAACATTGGTCTGGTCTTGCAGGAACCCTTCCTCTATCACGGGACTATCAAGTCCAATATCGCCATGTACCAAGACATTAGTGATGAGCAGGTTCAGGCTGCGGCTGCCTTTGTGGATGCAGATTCCTTTATTCAAGAACTTCCTCAGGGATATGATGCACCTGTTTCTGAGCGTGGTTCGAGCTTCTCTACTGGTCAGCGCCAGCTTCTTGCCTTTGCCAGAACAGTCGCCAGTCAGCCTAAAATCCTGATTTTGGATGAAGCGACAGCCAATATTGACTCTGAAACAGAAAGTCTGGTTCAAGCTTCACTGGTTAAGATGAGACAGGGACGAACAACCATTGCTATCGCCCACCGCCTTTCGACCATCCAAGACGCCAACTGTATCTATGTTTTGGACAAGGGGCGCATTATCGAGAGCGGAAGCCATGAGGAACTCTTGGCTCTGGGAGGAACCTATCACAAGATGTATAGTTTGCAGGCAGGGGCCATGTCTTAATATTCTTTGAAAATCTATTCAAACCAGGTCAGCTTTATCTGCAATCTCAAAGCTGTACATTGGTCAGCCTGCGGCTAGCTCTTTGATTTTCATTGAGCATAAGAAGGAAATCCTTCAAATTACAGATTTCTTTCACCGCCTTTTCCATTTTGTGGTATAATGAAAAATGTTGACAAATAGTATAATAAAAACAAAGGAGAAACAGCATGCTGAAATGGGAAGACTTGCCCGTGGAAATGAAATCAAGCGAGGTTGAGTCTTACTACCAGCTTGTCTCTAAAAGGAAGGGTTCGCTGATTTTCAAGCGTTGCTTGGACTGGGTTCTAGCCGTAGTCTTGCTGATTCTGACCTCTCCCATCTTTCTCATTTTGAGCATTTGGATCAAGTTGGATAGCAAGGGGCCAGTTATTTACAAGCAAGAGCGCGTGACCCAGTACAACCGTCGGTTCAAGATTTGGAAGTTCCGTACCATGGTGACGGATGCGGACAAAAAAGGAAGTCTAGTGACTTCTGCTAACGACAGCCGCATCACCAAGGTTGGCAATTTCATCCGCCGTGTCCGTTTGGACGAACTGCCTCAGCTGGTCAATGTCCTGAAAGGTGAAATGTCCTTTGTAGGGACGCGTCCTGAAGTGCCACGTTATACAGAGCAGTATAACCCTGAAATGATGGCGACCTTGCTCTTGCCAGCAGGGATTACCTCTCCGGCCAGTATCAACTATAAGGATGAGGATACTATCATCAGTCAAATGACGGAAAAAGGCTTGTCAGTTGACCAAGCCTATGTCGAACACGTCCTCCCTGAAAAGATGCGCTATAACCTCGCCTATCTCCGAGAGTTTAGTTTCCTTGGAGACATCAAAATCATGTTTCAAACCGTGTTTGAAGTGCTAAAATAAAGTAGTCATGAGAAAATGAGTACAGATAAAAGGAGCAAATCAATGCCAAATTACAATATTCCATTTTCACCACCCGATATTACGGAAGCAGAAATTGCTGAAGTAGCGGATACCCTTCGTTCTGGTTGGATCACAACAGGTCCTAAAACAAAAGAACTGGAGCGTCGCTTGTCTCAATATACACAGACGCCTAAGACTGTCTGCCTCAACTCTGCGACTGCCGCTCTGGAGTTGATTTTGCGCGTCTTGGAAGTGGGACCTGGTGATGAAGTCATCGTTCCAGCCATGACCTATACAGCTTCATGTAGTGTCATCACTCACGTAGGAGCAACCCCTGTCATGGTGGATATCCAAGCAGATACGTTTGAGATGGACTATGGCCTGCTTGAGCAAGCCATCACTGAAAAGACTAAGGTGATTATTCCGGTTGAGCTCGCAGGGATTGTTTGCGACTATGACAGTTTGTTCCAAGTTGTGGAGAAAAAACGTGACCTATTTACTGCGTCAAGCAAGTGGCAAAAAGCCTTTAACCGTATTGTGATCGTGTCTGATAGTGCCCATGCTTTGGGATCTACTTATAAAGGGCAACCAGCTGGTTCTATTGCTGACTTTACTTCCTTCTCATTCCACGCAGTTAAGAACTTTACAACTGCAGAGGGTGGAAGTGCCACTTGGAAGGCAAATCCAGCGATTGATGACGAAGAGATGTACAAGGAATTCCAAATTCTTTCCCTTCATGGTCAAACTAAGGATGCCCTTGCCAAGATGCAACTGGGCTCATGGGAATACGATATCGTCACACCAGCCTACAAGTGCAATATGACAGATATCATGGCATCACTTGGATTGGTACAATTGGATCGTTACTCAAGTTTGCTTGGTCGTCGTAAGGATATCGTGGATCGCTATGATCGTGGTTTTGCAGGTTCTCGCATCCATCCTTTGGCACACAAGACTGAAACTGTCGAATCTTCACGCCACCTCTACATCACCCATGTAGAAGGAGCAAGCTTAGAAGAACGCAATCTTATCATCCAAGAATTGGCCAAAGCAGGAATTGCAAGTAATGTCCACTACAAACCGCTTCCGCTCTTGACAGCCTATAAGAATCTTGGCTTTGACATGGCGAATTATCCTAAGGCCTATGCCTTCTTTGAAAATGAAATTACGCTCCCTCTTCATACTAAACTAAGCGATGAAGAAGTGGACTATATCATTGAGACTTTCAAAACAGTTTCTGAAAAAGTGCTAACTTCATCAAAAAAATGACAAACTACAGTCAAGTAATAGTGATTCTGTTTCTAAAAAGTCTAATTGAGTGTAAAACTGTTGTTTTCAATTGAAAGTCCTATAGTAAAATGAAATAAAAACAGGACAAATCAATCAGGATAGTCAAATTAATTTCTAGCAATATTTTAGAAGCAAAGGTGTACTCTTATAGTTTCAATATACTGTATGGTTTGAAATGAGATGTGAGCAATTTGGTGTAGCATTTAGAATTTTTATTAGGCATCATTTAGAAAATGTAGTGTCTTGTTCTAGTTTTCAATTCACCCTATTTTTTGAAAGACGCGAGTTTCCACGAATGAGGTTGTGGAAACTCGCGTCTTTCTTTTTTGTTTTCAGAATATTGTTCAAAGTTTTGAGACTATTTTTCATGTTCTAGTCATTCTTTTGAAATAATCTATAAAACACGTGTCTACAATGATCTATATGTCCTATTCCAGTATTTTAGAAGAACTGCGTCTATTTTTATAGAGCTTGAATCTAGCTTTTATAGAAAATCTATTTAAGAAATATATTGTATTGTTTTGATTTCAATCCGCTATATGAACGATATTCATGTAAATATACCTGGTGAATGCTTGCATGACAAGATATTTGTTCTTGTATTTATAAATTAGTATTTTACGAGATATCAACATGCTTTAAATACAGTGAATAGGATATTTTTATGTTCAAGCTAAGAAAGATAGTAATCACTTTTGAATGGAAGGTTAAAGAATTATTAGAAGTATGGTTAGATATATAAATGGTCACGCTTTCACAATTTTGATATTTTATTGTGTTATTCCTTGACAATTTTGATTTAAAAATATATTATAAAGAAAATGACAGCGGTGTCATTTTCTGGTATGGAATTTATATGAATATTAAATTAGGACATAATATTTTTAATTGGAGGCTAATATGAAATCTTTTCAACAAAATGAGGTTTTCTCTATTCGTAAGTCTAAGGTGGGAGTTTGCTCAGTTCTCTTAGCGGTTTTATTTATTGGAACACAAAGTGTTTTAGCTAATGAAGTAGTTGGTGAAACTTCTTCGTCTAAAGATAATATGCAAATGAACTCTTTGTTGAGTAGCACATCTACATCATTATCTGCGGAACCCCATTCTGATACTCTCAGTCTTGATAACAATTCAAGTTTAAGTACTGATAATAATGGAGGAGTGAGTATTAATCAAAATAAACCTGATATAACAAATGATACTATGATTGGTAACATCTCTGGGATGGAAGTGAATACTATTTTAAGTACTAATCTGAACGAACACGTAGCTTTGAATGTTAAAGATTATGGAGCAATAGGTGACGGGGTTAATGATGATCGTCAAGCAATTCAAGATACAATAGATGCTGCAGCTAAAGGACTAGGTGGAGGAAATGTATATTTTCCTGAAGGAACTTATTTAGTAAAAGAAATTGTTTTTTTAAAAAGTCATACACACTTAGAATTGAATGAGAAAGCTACAATTCTAAATGGTATAAATATTAAGAATCACCCTTCTATTGTTTTTATGACAGGTTTATTTACGGATGATGGTGCGCAAGTAGAATGGGGCCCAACAGAAGATATTAGTTATTCTGGTGGTACTATTGATATGAACGGTGCTTTGAATGAAGAAGGAACTAAAGCAAAAAATCTACCACTTATAAATTCTTCAGGTGCATTTGCTATTGGGAATTCAAATAACGTAACTATAAAAAACGTAACATTCAAGGATAGTTATCAAGGGCATGCTATTCAAATTGCAGGTTCGAAAAATGTATTAGTCGATAATTCTCGTTTTCTTGGTCAAGCTTTACCTAAAACTATGAAAGATGGGCAAATTATAAGTAAGGAGAGTATTCAGATTGAACCATTGACTAGAAAAGGTTTTCCTTATGCTTTGAATGATGATGGGAAAAAATCTGAAAATGTTACTATTCAAAATTCATATTTTGGTAAAAGTGATAAATCTGGAGAATTAGTAACAGCAATTGGTACACACTATCAAACATTGTCGACACAGAACCCCTCTAATATTAAAATTTTAAATAATCATTTTGATAACATGATGTATTCTGGTGTACGTTTTACAGGATTCACTGATATTTTAATTAAAGGAAATAGATTTGATAAGAAAGTAAAAGGAGAAAGTGTACATTATAGAGAAAATGGTGCAGCCTTAATAAATGCTTTTAGTTATAAAAATGTAAAAGATGAACTTGATTTAAATAAGAAAGTCGTTATTACTGAAAATACATTTTATATTTCTGATCCTAAAACAAAGGCTATTAGAGTAGCAAAAGATAGTGCAGAATATTTAGGAAAAGTATCAGATATTACTGTAACAAAAAATGTAATTAATAATAATTCTAAGGAAACAGAACAACCAAATATTGAATTATTACGAGTTAGTGATAATTTAGTAGTGTCAGAGAATAGTATATTCGGTGGTAAAGAAGGAATTGTTATTGAGGATTCAAAGGGTAAAATAACCGTTTTAAATAACCAATTTTATAATTTATCCGGTAAGTATATATCATTCATCAAATCTAATGCAAATGGGAAAGAACCTGTTATACGTGATAGCGATGGTAATTTCAATATTGTAACGGAGAATGGGCTTTACAAAATTGTAACAAATAATTTAAGTGATAAAAACGAAAAAGAAAAAAACAAAGAGGAAAAATTTAAAACAAGTTCATATGTGCATGAAAAACAATCTAATTCAAATAATGTAATTGATAGTAACCAGAAGAAAGGAGAGTTTAACTCAAGTAAAGATAATAGACAAATTAATGACAAGATCGACAATAAACAAGATAATAAGATAGAAGAAGTGAACCATAAAAAAGTTGGAGATGGCAGAGAAACTGAAAATCATATTAATAAATCTAAAGAAATGGTAGATGTAAAACAAAAATTACCAAAGACTGGTTCGAACAAGATTATGGAACTATTCTTAACAGTGACAGGAATTGGTTTACTTTTGACACTAAAAGGGTTGAAGTATTATGGTAAAGATAAATAAAATTTGTTCGATACAAGGAAGTTCCGTAGAAAATGAGGATGCTGTTGGTTCACAAAATCAGTATTTTTGGATTATTGATGGAGCTACAGATTTATATAATTCTAAAGAGGAGATAGGTTATTCAGTCTCAGAAGTTGTACATATTTTATCAGAAAGTTTGTCGGTTAATTGTAAAGAATCAAAAACTCTTAAACAAATATTTGAAACTGCTTTACTCGAGGTTAAAGATGAAATAGGTTTAAACTCATATGAATTAACAGAGTATTATCGCTTACCAACATTTGCTTTTATATTTGCTAAACTTTCAGAAAAAAAGTTGGAGTATATGATGCTAGGTGACTGCGTCATGTTAGTAAACGAAATGGAAATAACTGATCATAGAGTAGATAACTTATTTGAAAAAGGGAAAAATGAGATAAAAGATTCAATTGGTACAAATAGTGTTTTAAATAAAAAAATTATTTTACAAAAAATCAGAAAATTATCTAATCAACCGAGTGGGTACTGGATAGGTTCGTTGGATGAGAGATTTTTAGACCATGCTATTATTAATAAAATAGATGTTACTAGTGAACAAATTGTTTTAATGAGCGATGGCTTTTATGAATTCTATCAAAATAATCAAAATAAAACTTTTGAAGAGTTAATTAAGATGAGATTTAATTCTTCTGCTATTGATCCAATCTATGGAAAGAAGGATGATGCAAGTATTCTAGTTATTGATGTTTGATATATTGTTTAAAATATTAATTGTTTCTATTGAACTTTGTTAAGAAGAGGTACCTAAATGCTAAGGTTATATTTAGAAAATGAAATTATAGAATTATCAAATAATTTAGAGACCATTTGGGTATCTGTGCTTGATAAATATGAGAAGTTATTTGAATATTTATCAAATGAAGAACGAGTAGAATTGATTAAAGATGATTTAATCATAAATGAGTCAGTTCTAAATATTGATAAAAAAGGATATGAGTTAATTTGTTTACAACATCCTGTTTCATATGACTTAAGAAGAATTATTAGTGTAATAAAAATATCAACTGACATTGAACGTATTGGGGATAGAATTGTTGAAATTTTAAAAAATCTACAGATTATTCAAAATAATGAAATGTTGAAGAAAATTATTTCAGAAATAAAAATACTTCATGAAGTTATCGGACTGCATATGAATAGGGCTATATCTTGTTATAGAGAGGAACAATCTGGATGTTTAGATATGGTTGTTATACAAAAACAGAATGAGATAGAAGAGCTTAGTATAAATATTGAAAAGAAAATAATGAATTACATATTTGAAGATGATGGGAACGTTTCTGAAGTAATTGGTGCTTTAGATATTATTCATCACCTTGATAAAATTGCTCATACTACGCAATCAATTTATAAATGGATAATGTATAGAAAATATGGGAACATAAATTAGAAAGAAAAATATATGAAAACAATTATTGATAATTTTGTTGATAGAGTAATTGAATACGGAATGTATAATGAAATTGACAAAATATATGTGAAAAATAGAGTACTAGCGTTAATAGGTGAGGAGGGAACTGATTGTATTTCCGATGAAAATGACCTGAAACTAATAAAAGATTACTTAGTGGAAATCGCCTTAAAAAACGGTAAAATTAAAGATTTAATCGAGGAAAAGGAATGTTTAGGAGCAGAGTTAATGAATTTCATAGTTCCTTTACCTAGTCGATTAAATGATATTTTTTGGAGTTCATATGATATATCACCTCAAGAAGCAGTTGAAGAGTTTTATAAATTAAGTAAAGATAGTGATTATATTAAAACTTCTGCTATTGCTAAGAATATTGAGTTTCGAGCATCAACTAAATACGGAGAGCTAGAGATTACGATAAATTTGTCAAAACCCGAAAAAGATCCAAAAACAATTGCTGCTGAAAAATTAGTAAAAGCAACTAATTATCCCAAATGTTTACTATGCATGGAAAATGAAGGATATCAGGGGCGAATAAATTATCCAGCACGTTCGAATCATAGAATTATTCGGTTGAAACTTGGTGACGAAGTATGGGGATTCCAGTATTCTCCCTACTCATATTTTAATGAGCATGCGATATTCTTGAATAGTCAACATGTACCAATGGCTATTACCTCTAAAACATTTGAACAATTATTGGAGATTGTTGATATTTTGCCAGGATATTTTGCTGGTTCAAATTCTGATCTTCCTATCTCAGGAGGCTCCATTCTTAGTCATAACCACTACCAGGGAGGGAAATATATTTTCCCAATGGAAAAAGCAAAATTTGAGAGTGAATTTCGTTTTAAAGACTTTGAGGATGTTAATGCTGGTATTGTAAAATGGCCAATGTCAGTAATTAGGTTACAAAGTGAAAATAAAAATCGATTGTTAGATTTAGCTACTAAAATTCTAAACAAGTGGAGAGAATATTCAGATTTAGAAGTAGACATCATTGCAATGACTGCAGATGTCCCACACCATACGGTGACTCCTATTGCTCGTAAAGTGGACGGAAGATATGAATTAGATATTGTTCTAAGAGATAATCATACTACTGAACAATACCCAGATGGTGTTTTCCATCCCCATCAAGATGTACAACATATTAAAAAGGAAAATATTGGGTTAATCGAAGTGATGGGACTTGCGATTTTACCACCTCGTTTGAAAACAGAGTTAGAAGAAGTTGAGAAATATCTTTTAGGAAAAGATAACGCAATTGCTGATTATCATTTAGAATGGGCCGTTCAATTGAAAGAAAAATATCCTGGACTTAAAGAGGAGGAGGTTCATAGCGTAGTTCAACATGAAGTAGGGCAAGTATTTGCGAGAGTTCTCGAAGATGCAGGTGTTTATAAGAATACTCAAACCGGACATGAAGCATTTATGAGATTTGTTAAATCGGTTGGAATTAATTAGGAGGAAGTAAAAATGGCAATATTGGTAACAGGCGGAGCTGGTTATATTGGTAGCCATACCGTAGTAGAATTACTAAATTTAGGTAAGGAAGTCGTTATTGTCGACAACCTTTCAAACTCAAGCATTTTAGTATTAGATCGTATTGAAGCAATTACAGGGCAACGTCCTGCGTTTTACGAATTAGATGTTTGTGATAAACAAGGATTGAGAAAAGTTTTTGAACAAGAATCTATTGAGGCTGCAATTCATTTTGCAGGATACAAAGCTGTCGGCGAATCCGTGCAAAAGCCTGTAATGTATTACGAAAATAATATTATGAGCACATTAGCTCTTGTTGAAGTGATGTCAGAGTTTAATGTTAAAAAGATTGTATTTTCATCGAGTGCGACTGTATACGGCGTTCACAATCAGTCTCCCCTTATTGAGACGATGCCGACAAGTGCAACGAATCCGTATGGGTACACAAAAGTGATGCTTGAACAAATTTTAAAAGATGTTCATGTAGCAGATTCAGAGTGGAGTATTGCGTTGCTTCGTTATTTCAATCCGATTGGTGCTCATGAGTCGGGGTTGATTGGAGAAGATCCATCAGGCATTCCTAACAACTTAATGCCTTTTATTGCACAAGTAGCGGTAGGTAAGCGACCAGAGCTAAGTGTTTTTGGAGATGATTATGATACGGTAGATGGTACTGGTGTTCGCGATTATATCCATGTAGTGGATTTAGCGATAGGGCATATAAAAGCTTTAGAAAAAGTATCTGAAAAAACAGATGTTTATATATATAACCTTGGTTCAGGAGAAGGCACAAGTGTATTACAACTTGTAAATACATTTGAAAGTGTTAATAAGGTTCAAATTCCTTATAAAATAGTTCCAAGACGTTCAGGAGACGTTGCAACTTGTTATGCAAATGCAGATAAAGCATATAAGGAATTAAATTGGAGGACAACAAAATCGATTGAAGACATGTGTAGAGACACATGGAATTGGCAATCAAAAAATCCCAATGGCTATAATTGATGATACTGTTTATATGAGTGCTGTATTTTGGAAAAATTACTTAACCTTTTAATGAAATTCATATTTAATGAAAGATAAATTTTTTTAAAAAAATTTTTGAAAGCGCTTGACAAAGGAAACGGTTTCATTGTATAATGTAAACATGATGACACCGATGTCAAATATAAAAAAGAAGGTCTTTATATGAAAAACTTAACAAAAATTAAGTTCAAAGAGAATGGGGAATTTAATCATTTCCCTGGGAATACAGTTGTAGCAAATCTTTATACTAAACAAGATTTGATGGAAGTTGTTGATATTATTCAATCACGTTATAGAGAATTACCATTTATCGATAAGTTTACTTTAACTCCAAGGAATTCTATTCACATGACTGTAATTGAATTGTTGTGCCATGAAAATCGTGAAACGGAGTTTTGGAGCAGTAATCTTCCTCTAGATACACCTTTACAGGAAATACATGATTACTTTGCTAAACAACTTGAAATTTTTCCATTGTTGGATGAAGAAATTCATATGCGTGTAACTGAAATGGGAAAACAAAACATACTAGTTGAACCTGCAGATGAAGCTTCTGCAAAGAGATTAGAAGAAATTCGTACTTATGTCTCAGAAAAAGCAGGTGTTCGTTTCCCTAATCATGATAGATATCAATTCCATATTTCAATTGGGTATCTTCGGATTCCTCTAACCGAAGAGGAGGAAGAAGAGTTTACTAAAGTCAGAGCAGAATTAACTGAAATTTTATTAGAGAAGATTCCAACTATTACTGTAAACCGTATTGACTATACTGTATTTGAAGATATGAGACAATTTGTTCCATATCACGAAAAATTTAAATAAAATAATAAAAAAGGAGAACTTATCATGAAAAAAATGAAAGTTTGGTCTACTGTACTTGCAACGGGAGTTGCTCTTACTACACTTGCTGCTTGCTCTGGCGGTTCAAATTCTACGACTGCTTCTTCATCTGAAGAAAAAGCTGATAAAAGTCAAGAATTAGTAATCTATTCGAACTCAGTCTCAAATGGTCGTGGTGATTGGTTAACTTCTAAAGCAAAAGAAGCTGGTTTTAATATAAAAATGGTTGATATCCCTGGCGCTCAATTAGCAGACCGTGTTATTGCCGAGAAGAATAATGCAGTTGCAGATATGGTATTTGGAATTGGTGCTGTTGATTCAAATAAAATTAGAGATCAAAAATTACTAGTACAGTACAAGCCTAAATGGTTAGATAAAATTGATCAATCTTTATCAGATAAAGATAATTATTATAATCCTGTGATTGTTCAACCATTAGTTTTAATTGGAGCGCCTGATGTAAAAGAAATGCCTAAAGATTGGACTGAATTAGGTAGTAAGTATAAAGGTAAATATTCAATTTCTGGGCTCTCAGGTGGAACAGGACGGGCAATTCTAGCAAGTATCTTAGTTCGATACCTTGATGATAAAGGTGAATTAGGTGTTTCTGAAAAAGGTTGGGAAGCAGCAAAAGAATATCTGAAAAATGCATACACTCTTCAAAAGGGAGAAAGTTCAATTGTTAAGATGTTAGACAAAGAAGATCCAATACAATATGGAATGATGTGGGGTTCTGGTGCATTAGTTGGACAAAAAGAACAAAATGTTGTTTTCAAAGTTATGACTCCTGAGATTGGTGTACCATTTGTAACTGAACAAACTATGGTTTTAAGCACTAGTAAAAAACAAGCGTTAGCTAAAGAATTTATTGATTGGTTTGGTCAAACAGAAATTCAAGTAGAATATAGTAAGAACTTTGGATCTATTCCTGCAAATAAAGATGCCCTAACAGAGTTACCTGAAGATACGAAAAAATTTGTGGATCAAGTGAAACCACAAAATATTGACTGGGAAGCTGTTGGAAAACATTTGGATGAATGGGTAGAAAAAGCTGAATTAGAATACGTACAATAAGAAATAAGAGTTAATTTTTATGTCCAAGTCTCTCTATTATTTCTAAATTTATGGAAGAAATAAAGAGAGGCTTTTGGTTTAGTAATAGAGGGAGTTAGTGAGATGATTAAATTTGATAATATTCAAATTAAATATGGTGATTTTGTTGCAATTGATAATCTGAATTTAGATATACATGAAGGGGAATTTTTTACATTTCTTGGGCCTTCAGGATGTGGTAAATCAACTACTTTGAGAGCATTGGTAGGTTTTCTAGATCCATCATCAGGAAGTATTGAAGTTAATGGAACAGATGTCACTCATTTGGAACCTGAAAAGCGTGGAATTGGTATTGTATTTCAATCTTATGCGCTATTTCCAACTATGACTGTTTTTGATAATATTGCATTTGGTTTAAAAGTTAAGAAGGTAGCTCCAGATGTTATTAAAGCTAAAGTATCAGCAGTAGCAGCAAAAATTAAGATCTCTGATCAACAGTTACAGCGTAATGTATCAGAATTATCTGGGGGTCAACAACAAAGGGTAGCATTGGCTCGTGCTCTGGTTCTTGAACCTAAAATTCTTTGTCTAGATGAACCATTGTCAAACCTTGACGCAAAATTACGTGTAGATTTGAGAAAAGAGTTGAAAAGACTTCAAAAAGAGTTAGGTATTACTACTTTATATGTTACTCATGATCAAGAGGAAGCCTTAACTTTATCTGATAGAATTGCAGTCTTTAACAATGGATACATCGAACAGGTCGGTACACCTGTAGAGATTTATCATAATTCTCAAACTGAATTTGTATGTGATTTTATTGGCGATATTAATGTTTTGACCGATGAAACAGTCCACGAAGTATTACTTAAAAATGCAAGCGTTTTCTTAGAAGATAAAAAAGGATACATTCGATTAGAGAAAGTTCGATTCAATCGTGAAACTGAACAAGATTTCATTCTAAAAGGAACAATTATTGATGTTGAGTTTTCTGGAGTTACAATTCACTATACAATAAAAGTTTCTGAAAGTCAGATTCTTAATGTAACAAGTATTGATAGTCAGGCTGCTATTAGATCTGTCGGAGAAAGTGTGGACTTATTTATCACACCATCAGACGTTCTGCAATTTTAAGGAGGTGCAGTATGCGTCATAAATTAAATTTAAAAGATTGGCTTATTCGTTTAGGGTTAATCTGGTTCCTAGTAACATTTATTATTTATCCAAACTTTGATCTAGTAGTGAATGTATTTGTAAAAGGAGGAGAATTTTCCCTTGAAGCTGTACATCGTGTTCTAAAATCTGAGAGGGCACTTCAGAGTATTATGAACAGTTTTAAGTTAGCATTTTCACTCATTATTACAGTTAATGTCGTAGGTATTCTTTGTGTTCTATTTACAGAGTACTTTGATATTAAAGGTGCTAAAATTTTAAAATTAGGCTATATGACCTCTTTAATTTATGGAGGAGTGGTTTTAGCGACTGGATATAAATTTGTCTATGGTCCTTATGGATTGATAACAAAATTTTTACAAAATGTTATCCCTTCTTTAGACCCTAACTGGTTTATTGGGTATGGTGCAGTCTTATTCATTATGACATTTTCAGGAACTGCTAATCATACATTGTTTTTAACAAATACAATTCGAAGCGTTGACTATCACACTATTGAGGCTGCACGAAATATGGGAGCAAAACCATTTACTGTTTTCCGAAAAGTAGTGTTACCAACCTTAATTCCAACTCTATTTGCACTTACTATTATGGTTTTTCTTAGTGGTTTGTCTGCAGTAGCAGCACCCATGATTGTTGGTGGTAAAGGATTTCAAACTATAAATCCAATGATTATTACATTTGCAGGGATGGGGAATTCTCGTGATTTAGCTGCCTTACTTGCAATTATTTTAGGTATTGCAACTACAATTTTGCTTACTATCATGAATAAGATAGAAAAAGGTGGAAATTATATTTCTATCTCTAAGACTAAAGCGCCTCTTAAAAAACAAAAAATTGCATCTAAGCCTTGGAATATCATTGCTCACATTGTAGCATATGGATTGTTCACAGTTTTCATGCTTCCACTAATTTTTATAGTATTATACTCATTTACAGATCCAGTTGCAATTCAAACAGGTAACTTAACATTATCAAACTTTACTTTAGAAAATTATCGCTTATTCTTTAGTAATAGTGCGGCATTCTCTCCATTCTTGGTCAGCTTTATTTATTCTATTATCGCTGCGACAACAGCAACAATTCTCGCAGTTATATTTGCTCGAGTTGTCAGAAAACATAAAGCTCGCTTTGATTTCTTATTTGAATATGGTGCTCTACTTCCTTGGTTACTACCAAGTACACTTTTAGCAGTAAGTTTATTATTTACTTTTAATCAGCCACAATTTCTTGTCTTGAATCAGATTTTGGTAGGTAGTTTGGTAATTCTACTTATTGCATATATAGTTGTAAAAATCCCATTTTCTTATAGAATGGTACGTGCTATTTTATTTAGTGTTGATGATGAGATGGAAGATGCAGCAAGAAGTATGGGTGCTTCACCTTTTTATACTATGATGAAGGTTATCATTCCATTTATTTTACCGGTTGTTCTCTCTGTTATTGCTTTAAACTTTAACTCTTTATTAACTGACTTCGACTTATCTGTATTTCTTTACCATCCATTAGCTCAACCGCTGGGTATAACTATTCGTTCAGCAGGTGATGAAACAGCAACTTCAAATGCTCAAGCACTTGTGTTCGTTTATACTATTGTATTAATGATAATTTCTGGTTCTGTATTATACTTTACTCAGAGACCAGCTAGTAGAAAAAGGAAATAATAATGCAGGCAACAAGCTTAGGACTATCATATATCGAAATTGTATTAAGAATTGTACTTTCATTAGTTATTGGTGGAGTAATTGGTTTAGAGAGAGGAAGTAAATCTCAACCAGCAGGTATTCGTACACATAGTATTGTTTGTCTGGCTGCATGTTTAATTATGATGACTAATGAGTATGTATCTTATAAATTTGGTACAGGAGATCCTACACGCTTAGGTGCGCAAGTTATATCAGGTGTTGGTTTTCTTGGGGCTGGAACAATACTTATTACAGATAAAAAGAAAATAACTGGTTTAACAACTGCAGCCGGAATATGGGCTTCAGCTGGAATCGGTCTAGCTATAGGTGTTGGTTTTTATGAAGGAGCCGTACTAGGAGCAATTTCTGTTTGGAGTGTTATAACTATGTTCCAACCTTTAAAAAAATATCTTCAAAGTCGTTCAAAGATAATCGAATTGTATATCGTTGTTAGATCTACAGAGGCATATAATCGGGTACTAGTATACTGTGCTGAGAATGGCATTAGAATGACTGATTCTAGAACTGCATTTGGAGATGTTAATTCAGAAAGAATTGAATATTTTGATGTTCCAGAAAAAAAAATAGCATCATTTATTACTCTAGAACTATCAGGAAGATTTGAACATCTTCGTTTGATGGAAGAAATTGCTAATATTGTAGGTGTTATTTATGTCGAAGAAATTAGCTGAAATTTAGTAAACAAAGGGACAGATGTTTTTGTCCTTTTGTTTTTTAGATGTTTTAATCATCTAATTTTTGAGTAGATTTTTGCTCTGAGGTTTTTATGAAAGATTATAAAATCAATTTTGATTTAGGTAAAATAGAATATTTTGATAATAATTGTTTGATACAAGTATACAAATTTATTTCTTTTTATGATATTTGTGAAATGGTGTTTCCCTTTCATTTACCTCCAAATGAGTTGATAACAAATGTTATTTTTAAAGAAAAAATTAAGTCTATGTTAGAATGTTACATTGACAGGCTTTTATATATTTTTATAAATCCTACAATTTTTACTGAAAAAGTTAATCTACAATTTTATGGTAGTTTTTTCTCATATGAATTTATTTGTCGTGAAGTTGGAAACATTCTTAAAAATAAAGGTGTGAAATGCAATTTAAACTTTTTTGAAGGGGAAGAATATTTGTAAAATCAATTTTGTGAATTTGTGGATCTTAAATAATTTACTAAATTCTCTTGTTAAAAAAAATTAAATATTGTATAGTAATATTAGAATGTTCGTAATGGAGGACTGAAATGAAAAATATAAATGGGAAAAAGGTAACTATTTATGATATTGCACGTTTATCAGGTTTTTCTCCAAAAACAGTTTCACGAGTTATTAATGGTGGAGTAAATGTTAAAGAAGAAACTTATCAAGCGATTCAAAAAGTTATAGAAGAATTGTCGTATATTCCAAATGCATATGCAAGAAATTTAACTAAAAAAGAAGCTATAAATATATTGATTTCTGTAAAAAAAATCGACTCTTTTCCTTTAATTTGGTTTCAAACTTTATTAGATAAAGTTTTACAAACTTGTAAAGAGTATGGTGTTAACGCTATTGTTGAATATTTTAGTGAAGAAGATACAATTAGTAATTCAATAATCTCGAGTACAGGAAGCTTGATAGATGGTGTAATAGTATTTTATGAAAGTAAAGAAGATATTCGGATTAATTACTTACAAAAGAATAAAATTCCATTCATAGTTTTTGGAGAATCTAGAACACCTAATGTTGTGTATGTTTCTAACAACAATTTTCAGGCCACTTATGACATGATGAAATTAGTATCAAAAGAAAATATTAATAGTATGTGGTTACTTATGGGAGGAGAATCCCTTGTTAATATGGATCGAGAGAGAGGGGTTCGTGCTTTTTTAAATGATAAAAACTATGAAATGGATTTGAAAGTTGTATATGGTCTAACTACAATAGATTCGGTTTATTCATATTCTACAAGACATCTATCTAATCAAAATTATCCTGATTTGATTTTTGTATCCGGTGATGAGAAAGTACAGGGATTGATTCGTTCTTGCTATGAGAAGGAAATTACTATTCCTGATGATATTTCAATAATCGGATTTGACAATATTCCAATTTCTCAATATTATACCCCAGCTTTATCTACAATTTCTCCTGATTATGTTAAATTAGCTCAAGAAATGATTGAAGGGGTATTAGCAATTATAAAGGGGGAAAGTGTCACATCTGTTGAAGTTTCTACTAAACTTGTTAGGAGACAGAGTTTCTAGTATTGTTTAATTCTTGAAAATCCTAATGGAAAAGATGGAGTGTTCTAAAGTAAGTTCTGTTTAGCATCTATTCAGTTTCTATTGAGTTGGATCCAATTTTCAACAAGTGGGACATTTTCACGTTCGATTTACTAAAGACATTATCACATTCGAATCACACATCTTTCAAAAAAATCGTAAAAAAGTCTTGACAAAGAAAAAACAAAGTATTAAAATAAGTTCAACAAATCAGAAAAGTAACTATTTTTGATCTTCAGGGAGCCTGTGGTGATTGTGAACAGGTGGTTGAAAGTAGTGAAAGTGGGCTGATTTTAAAAATGAATTTGAAACAATGAAAATTCGGTGCGCACACCTTACAGTGCAACTTGTTGTTAGACAAGGCAGAGATGTAAAGGGATAGTCCCTTTATAATTGAGGTGGCACCGCGTTACCAACGCCCTCACATGGAAGTATATTCTGTGTGTGGGCTTTTTTCTATCCGTCGTTTTGTTTATCTTTTATTAGGGTGTTAAGTCGCTTTGATGAACTTGAGTTCTATCTGCAGCTCCTTCCTACTACTAAAAGCAAACAAAAAGGCCGGATTCATACAGAAAGAGGAAAAATTTTATGACAACTAAAGGTTATTTTGGACAATTTGGTGGTAGTTTTGTACCGGAGCCGATTCAGGCTTTGTTAGATGAGTTGGAAGTGACATTTGACAAGTATAAGGATGATCCAGAATTTTTGGCAGAATTTCGCCATTACTTAAAGGACTATTCAGGTCGCGAAACACCGCTCTATTTTGCGGAAAGTTTGACAGACCACTTAGGTGGCGCTAAGATTTATCTCAAGCGCGAAGACCTGAACCACCTTGGTTCTCACAAGCTCAACAACGTTTTAGGACAAATCCTTCTTGCCAAACGTATGGGCAAAAAACGAGTGATTGCGGAAACAGGAGCTGGTCAGCACGGTGTTGCGACAGCAGCGGCTGCAGCCAAGTTTGGGATGGCCTGTGATGTCTACATGGGAGCAGAGGATGTGGAACGTCAACGTCTCAATGTTTTCCGTATGGAGATGATGGGAGCAACTGTTCATGCAGTTGAAACGGGAACACGAACTCTTAAGGATGCGGTTGATGCAGCCTTTGGAGCATGGATGAATGACCTTGAAGCCTTCTATGTTCTGGGATCTGCTGTAGGTCCTCACCCTTATCCTACAATTGTTCATGAATTCCAAAAGGTCATCAGTGAAGAATCTCGCCGTCAAATCTTAGAAAAAGAAGGCCGTTTACCAGACTACGTTATTGCCTGTGTAGGTGGTGGTTCCAATGCCATTGGTGCTTTTTCACAGTATGTGGCTGATGAAGAAGTTAAATTGGTTGGGGTCGAAGCTGCTGGTCATGGACTTGACACAGACAAGCACGCAGCTACTATGACAAAAGGTAGTATCGGAATTGTCGACGGCATGAAGACCTATGCAGTCTTTAAGGAAGATGGAGAGCTAGCTCCAGTTTACTCTATCTCAGCTGGTTTGGACTATCCAGGGGTTGGTCCAGAACACGCCTACTTTAAAGATTCTGGCCGCGTAGAATATGTGGCAGCGACAGATGAAGAAGCGGTTCAAGCCTTGCTCCTTCTTAGTAAGACAGAAGGAATTATCCCAGCGATTGAAAGTTCGCATGCCATCGCAGAAGCAGTTAAACGTGCACCGAAACTAAGTAAAGATGAGATTATCATCATCAATGTCTCTGGTCGTGGAGACAAGGATGTAGCTGCTATTGCAGACTATCTTGAAGCTAAAAAATAAGAGATGGAAAAATTACAGTCTTTTCTCTCACAGAGAGCTTGTGGTTACTGGAAACAAGCAGAGAAAGCTGTAAGGTTGGGTCCATCTGAAACGAGAGAAGAAAACATAATTCTCAAGGGAGTGCCCTTTATCGCACAGCC
This sequence comes from bacterium, assembly GCA_905221245.1. Lineage (GTDB taxonomy): Bacteria > Bacillota > Bacilli > Lactobacillales > Streptococcaceae > Streptococcus. The sequence continues at coordinate 195,344 of CAJNCK010000004.1, read as the reverse complement.
TGTTACAGGAGGTTTCTGAGACAGGAATGAGAGATAGGAGAAATCCTATAATTGAGGTGGCACCGCGAATTTCGTCCTCACGCAAGTTATTTTGCGTGGGGATTTTTCATACAGTCGTCACGAACTAGAATTAGAACTGAAAGGGAAAATACAATGGAACGAATCATTCATGGAGATGTCTTATCACCAATCTTGGATTATATGCGCCTAAAGGGGCAACACAAGGTTATTTTAGAAAGTATTCCGAGAGACAAGGAAACCGCTCGTTTTTCTATCTTAGCCTATAATCCAGTTTTTGAGATTAAGTTTGAAAATGGAGTTCTTTATCAAAATGGTCAAGTGATTGATCAGGATCCCTTAGATTTCCTTTATGAAGTGACTCATAAGAGCCAGCACCATTCAGATCTACCTTTTGGTGGTGGGGCAATTGGTTTTGTTGGTTACGATATGATTTCGCTTTATGAAGAAATTGGTCAAATCCCTCAAGATACAATTGGAACGCCAGACATGCATTTCTTTGTCTATGAGAGTTACATGGTCTTTGACCACAAGAAGAAAAAAATTCATGTCATCGAGGAGGCTCTCTATAGTGAGCGCAGTCAAGAAGCCTTGGAAGAAGCCTTGAACCAAGTGCTTGAGGAATTACGCATTCCTGCTCCAAATGAATTTGAAGACTTGGATCTATCTCCGTTAGACTTCAAACCGCATATCGCTCCTCAGAAGTTTGAGGAAATGGTGGAAATAGCTCGTGACTTGATTCGTAACGGGGATATGTTCCAATGTGTACTCAGTCAGCGTTTCTCAGCAGAAGTTACTGGAAATCCATTTGACTTCTACAGAAATCTCCGCGTGACCAATCCATCCAATTACCTCTATTTCTATGATTTTGGGGATTATCAAATCATCGGTGCCAGTCCAGAAAGTTTGGTTTCTGTCAAAAATGGCATCGTGACAACCAATCCGATCGCAGGGACACGACCAAGAGGAGCTACGGATGAAGAAGACAAGGCTTTGGCGACAGACCTGCTTTCGGATGAGAAGGAAACAGCAGAGCATCGGATGTTAGTAGACTTGGGACGTAACGATATTGGTCGCATCTCTGAAACGGCCAGTGTCCAAGTCACTAAGTATATGGAAGTGGACCTTTTCCGTTATGTCATGCATTTGACCAGCGTGGTCAAGGGGCGTTTGCTTCCAGAACTCACTGCCATGGATGCTTTGAAAGCAACACTTCCAGCTGGAACAGTTTCAGGAGCACCAAAGATTCGAGCGATGAGACGCATCTATGAACTGGAAACGGAAAAACGGGGCGTATACGCAGGAGCAATCGGCTACTTGTCTGCGACGGGTGATATGGACTTTGCTATTGCCATCCGAACTATGATTCTCAAAAATCAAACAGCCTATGTGCAGGCTGGGGCAGGGATTGTCTACGACTCCATCGCCCAAAACGAATACCAAGAGACCATTAACAAGGCTAAATCTATGACTAGAATTGGAGAACTAAGACCATGATTTTATTGATTGACAACTATGATTCTTTTACCTATAACTTGGCCCAATACATTGGGAATTTTGCAGAAGTACAGGTCTTGAGAAATGATGATCCCAAGCTGTATGAAGAAGCTGAAAAAGCAGATGGTCTGGTCTTTTCTCCTGGTCCTGGTTGGCCAGTTGATGCTGGAAAGATGGAAGACATGATTCGTGATTTTGCTGGCAAGAAGCCGATTCTTGGGATTTGTTTGGGCCACCAAGCCATCGCAGAAGTCTTTGGTGGTAAGTTAGGTTTGGCTCCAAAAGTCATGCATGGGAAACAGAGCAATATCAGCTTTGAAGCACCATCTGTTTTGTATCAAGGTATCGAGGATGGCCGTGCGGTCATGCGTTATCACAGTATTTTGATTGAGGAAATGCCAGAAGAATTTGAAGTGACAGCTCGTTCGACTGATGACCAAGCCATCATGGGGATTCAACACAAAAACCTACCGATTTATGGTTTCCAGTACCATCCAGAGAGCATTGGAACGCCAGATGGCTTGTCTTCTATTCGGAATTTTATCGAGAAGGTTGTAAAGTGAGGAAACTAGGATGAAAGAGATTATTGAAAAATTAGCAAAATTTGAAAATTTATCAGGTGTGGAAATGACGGACGTCATTGAGCGTATCGTGACTGGACGTGTAACCGAAGCGCAGATTGCTTCTCTCCTTTTGGCTCTTAAGATGAAGGGGGAAACACCTGAAGAGCGCACAGCCATTGCCCAAGTCATGAGAGGACATGCCCAACATATTCCAACTGAGATTCATGATGCCATGGACAACTGTGGTACAGGTGGGGACAAGTCTTTCAGCTTTAACATTTCCACAACTGCAGCCTTTGTCTTGGCTGGTGGCGGTGTTCACATGGCCAAGCATGGTAACCGCTCGATTTCTTCTAAATCTGGTTCTGCAGATGTTCTCGAAGCCTTGGGAATCAACCTGGATCTCAAACCAGCTGAACTAGGTAAGGTTTTTGATAAAACTGGCATCGTCTTTCTCTTTGCAAAAAATATGCATCCAGCTATGAAATACATCATGCCAGCTCGTTTGGAACTAGGAATTCCAACAATCATGAACTTGACTGGTCCTCTGATTCACCCAATGGCTTTGGAAACACAGCTTCTTGGTATTAGTCGTCCAGAACTTCTAGAAAGTACAGCTCAGGTTTTGAAAAATATGGGTCGCAAACGTGCCATCGTTGTTGCTGGACCAGAAGGATTGGACGAAGCTGGTTTGAATGGAACAACCAAAATTGCACTTCTTGAAAATGGCGAAATCACCTTATCAAGCTTTACTCCGGAGGATTTAGGGATGGAGCGCTACGCTATCGAAGATATTCGTGGAGGCAATGCTCAGGAAAATGCAGAAATTTTGCTCAGCGTTCTTAAAAATGAACCAAGTCCATTCTTGGAAACTACAGTTTTAAATGCTGGTCTTGGTTTCTATGCTAATGGTAAAGTAGCTAGTATCAAGGAAGGAGTTGCCTTAGCTCGTCAAGTCATTGCTGGTGGCAAGGCCTTTGAAAAACTCAGACTGTTACAGGAGTACCAAAAATGAGTCAGGAATTTTTAGCACGAATTTTGGAGCAGAAGGCGCGTGAGGTTGAGCAGATGAAGTTGGAGGAAATCCAGCCCCTGCGCCAGACCTATCGCTTGGCAGAATTTTTGAAGAATCACCAGGACCGTTTACAGGTAATTGCTGAAGTCAAGAAAGCTAGCCCTAGTCTGGGAGATATCAATCTAGATGTGGATATTGTGCAACAAGCCCAGACTTATGAAGCGAACGGAGCAGTGATGATTTCTGTTCTGACAGATGAAGTTTTCTTTAAAGGACATTTGGATTATCTACGGGAGATTTCCAGTCAGGTAGAGATTCCGACCCTCAACAAGGATTTTATCATTGATGAAAAGCAAATTATCCGCGCTCGCAATGCAGGTGCGACAGTCATCTTGCTCATTGTGGCTGCCTTGTCAGAAGAACGCCTCAAGGAACTGTACGACTACGCGACAGAGCTTGGTCTGGAAGTCTTGGTGGAAACCCACAATTTAGCTGAACTAGAGGTAGCTCACAGACTCGGTGTTCAGATTATCGGAGTTAATAACCGAAACTTGACTACCTTTGAGGTCGACTTACAGACCAGTGTAAATTTGGCTAAACATTTCAAAGATGATTGCTTGTACATTTCTGAATCTGCTATTTTCACAGGGCAGGATGCGGAACGAGTAGCACCATACTTTAACGGAATTTTGGTTGGGACAGCTCTCATGCAGGCAGAAGATGTGGCCCAGAGAATCAAGGAGTTGCAGATTGACAAAGGTTAAAATTTGTGGATTATCGACCAAAGAAGCGGTGGAAACAGCCGTATCAGCAGGAGCCGACTACATCGGTTTTGTCTTTGCACCTAGTAAGAGACAGGTGACCTTGGATCAGGCTGCTGAGCTGGCAAAGCTTATTCCTGCAGATGTCAAAAAGGTTGGTGTATTTGTTTCACCAAGTCGGGCAGAACTGCTAGAAGTCATTGACAACGTTGGCTTGGACTTGGTTCAAGTTCACGGTCAGGTGGCAGATGATTTGTTTGAGAATTTGCCTTGTGCCAGTATTCAGGCGGTGCAGGTGGGTGGAGATGGTCATGTACCCAATTCTCAGGCAGACTATCTCCTCTTTGATGCCCCTGTGGCTGGGAGTGGTCAGACCTTTGATTGGGGTCAACTGGATACGACGGGACTAGCTCAGCCATTTTTCATCGCAGGTGGGCTTAATGAAGACAATGTAGTAAAAGCAATTCAACACTTTACTCCCCATGCAGTCGATGTATCAAGCGGAGTGGAGATAGATGGACAAAAAGATCAGGAAAAGATTAGAAGATTTATAGAGAGGGCAAAGAATGGCATATCAAGAACCAAATAAAGATGGATTTTACGGAAAATTCGGCGGACGTTTCGTCCCAGAAACATTGATGACAGCAGTTTTGGAGTTGGAGAAGGCCTACCGTGAAAGTCAGGCAGACCCAAGTTTCCAAGAGGAATTGAACCAACTCTTGCGCCAGTATGTGGGACGTGAAACTCCCCTTTACTACGCAAAAAACTTGACCCAGCATATTGGCGGAGCCAAGATTTATCTTAAACGTGAAGACCTTAACCATACAGGGGCCCACAAGATTAACAATGCCTTGGGACAAGTTCTTCTGGCTAAACGCATGGGTAAAAAGAAAATTATTGCTGAAACAGGTGCTGGTCAGCATGGTGTAGCAACTGCAACAGCTGCAGCCCTCTTTAACATGGAATGTACCATCTACATGGGTGAGGAAGATGTCAAACGCCAAGCCCTCAATGTCTTCCGTATGGAGCTTTTGGGAGCTAAGGTTGAAGCCGTAACAGATGGTTCGCGCGTGCTCAAGGATGCGGTCAATGCAGCCCTTCGTTCATGGGTGGCTAATATCGACGATACCCATTATATCCTTGGTTCTGCCTTGGGGCCACATCCTTTCCCAGAAATCGTTCGTGACTTCCAAAGTGTCATCGGTAGAGAAGCTAAACAACAGTACCGTGACTTGACAGGTCAAGATTTGCCAGATGCCCTAGTAGCCTGTGTTGGTGGTGGTTCTAATGCCATCGGGCTCTTCCATCCATTTGTAGAAGATGAGTCTGTAGCTATGTATGGGGCTGAAGCGGCTGGACTTGGTGTGGATACGGAGCACCACGCAGCTACCTTGACCAAGGGGCGTCCTGGTGTTCTTCACGGTTCTCTCATGGATGTGCTCCAAGATGCCCATGGTCAAATTCTTGAAGCCTTCTCTATCTCAGCAGGTTTGGACTATCCTGGTATCGGTCCAGAACATTCTCATTACCACGATATCAAACGTGCCAGCTATGTCCCTGTGACAGACGAAGAAGCCTTGGAAGGATTCCAACTCTTGTCTCGTGTGGAAGGGATTATCCCAGCCTTGGAATCTAGCCATGCTATCGCTTTTGCAGTGAAATTGGCCAAAGAACTCGGTCCAGACAAGTCCATGATTGTCTGTCTATCAGGTCGTGGGGACAAGGATGTGGTTCAAGTTAAAGACCGCTTGGAAGCAGATGCAGCAAAGAAGGGAGAAGCTCATGCCTAAGACACTAACAGAAAAATTGAATGCTATCAAAGCAGCTGGAAAAGGAATTTTTGTTCCCTATATCATGGCTGGAGACCATGAGAAAGGTTTGGCTGGACTCGGAGAAACAATACACTTTTTAGAAGATTTGGGTGTTTCGGCTATTGAAGTGGGTATTCCCTTTTCAGATCCTGTCGCAGATGGACCTGTTATCGAAGAAGCTGGCCTGCGCAGTTTAGCCCATGGGACTTCTACCCAGACTTTGGTTGAAACCTTGAAAACCATTGAAACAGAGGTTCCGCTGGTCATCATGACCTACTTCAACCCCCTCTTTCAGTACGGTGTGGAGAACTTTGTCAAAGATTTGGCAGATACAGCGGTTAAGGGCTTGATTATTCCAGACCTGCCTCATGAACATGCTAACTTTGTAGAACCATTTCTGGTGGGGACAGATATCGCCTTGATTCCTTTAGTAAGCTTGACCACAGGGATTGAGCGCCAGAAAGAGTTGATTGAAGGGGCAGAAGGATTCGTCTATGCGGTTGCCATCAATGGGGTGACAGGGAAATCTGGCAATTACCGTGCAGACTTGGACAAGCACTTGGCACAACTTCATCAAGTGGCCGACATTCCAGTCTTGACAGGATTTGGCGTATCTAGTCAAGCCGATGTAGAACGCTTCAACGCGGTATCAGATGGTGTTATCGTCGGTTCAAAAATCGTAAAAGCTCTCCACAAAGGAGAGCCGATTCAGGACTTTATCAAACAAGCAGTAGCTTACCAAAAATAATCACGCAAGTAGCAAGTAAGAGGAAAGGCACGAAAGGAAGTCTTTCCTTTTTCTTTTGCAGGAGAAAGGCTAGAATTCCGGTTGCAGAAGCAAACTGAATCAAGATGAGTAATTCTGTTGCGCTAAAGATAAGAGAACAAGAAGCTAAAAAGAGAAAATCCCCTGCTCCCATGCGGATATCGATAAAATGAGCCACAATTCCAAGGACAAGGAAGAAGACCATGACTAGATTCCAGCCAGAGGAAGCCATGAGGATTAGGTGGAAAGTCATCCAGACCAGTAAGGGATATTCCTGATGGCGAAAGTCGTAGATACCCAAGGTCAAGCCAGCAGTTATGAGGATGACTTGTCCCAAGGAAAGGAAGCCCCAAGAGTAAGATAGAAATAGGAGACCTAAGCCTAGTTCCAAAAGGGCATACCAGACAGGATAAGGAGCCTTGCAGTAGCGACAGCGAAAGTGATTGAAAACCTGCGAGAGGATTGGAATTAAATCTAAGGGACGCAAGCGAGTCTGACAGGAATCGCAGTGACTAGCTGGACTGATAATGGATTGCTCTGGAAAACGGTCAATGACCAAACCAAGAAAGGAAGCGAGAATGCTCCCGACAAGAAAAAAATAAAAATCAATCATACTTATCTATTCGTAAAAAAATGGGAGAAGTAGTATAATGGAGAAACATAGATAAGATGGTGAGGAAAAGATGACAATTCGTTTTGAAGAAAAGATGAGCACAGAAAATGCTAAGCTCGTATGCCAATGGTCCAACTCCCTTGGCAAATCCTTTCAAGAACAATGGATGGGAACAATGATTCCTTTTCCCTTGACAATTCAAGTTTTGCAAGATTTGGAAGGAATCTTTTCAATCTTTGAAGGACAAGAGTTTGTGGGGCTTATCCAGAAAATCAGGCAAGAAGACAGCAATCTTCATATTGGAAGATTTTTTATTAACCCCCAGAAACAGGGGCAAGGCTTAGGTAGCCAGGCTTTTAAGGACTTTATTCAATTGATGTTTGAAAATAGTGACATAGATAGTATTTCTCTAAATGTCTTCGAGGCAAATCAAACAGCTTACAATCTTTACCAAAAAGAAGGATTTGAAATCGTTCAAATGGTTGAAGCACCTGTACGAAAATATATTATGAAGAAGGGGAGATAGAAAGCAAACAGCCTTGAAATCAATCTTGACTGCGATGATGAACCTGAATCAGCCCCTCAAAAGGGACTGTATATGAATGAACGATACCAGTGTTTAAAAACTAAAGAATATCAGGCACTTTTATCTTCCAAGGGTAGACAAATTTTCGCTAAACGTAAGATTGATATGAAATCTGTCTTTGGGCATATAAAGGTTTGTTTGGGTTATAAGAGATGTCATCTGAGAGATAAGCGTAAAGTGAGAATTGACATGGGATTCGTACTCATGGTCAACAACCTGCTGAAATATAATAAGAGAAAGAGGCAAAATTAAAAAGCTAGAGTTCCGAAATTGGTAATCTCTAGCTTTTTGTTTTCTGAGAATCATCTTGACTCAGACTTTTTTGACTAATGTTACTAAAAAGATAAAGTAGCTTTTAGCCTTATTTATCGTCGCCACTCAACATGTTTTTGATACCTTCTACAGCACCTTCTACAGCGTCTTTGGCATCTTCAGCAACTTCTTTTACTTTAGAAACAACTTTTTCAGCTGCTCCTTCTTTTTCCATTTTTTCATCACCGATGGCTTTACCAACACCTTCTTTAATAGAACCCTTAGCTTGATTCAATTTTTCTTCTACTGACATGATAATTTCTCCTGTTATATTTATTTTATCTTAGTTTACACGAGTGTTTTCGTGAGATACTACACCAGTTGCTGCACCTTTAACAGCTTCTACACCTTCGCTAACTTTTTCTTGAACAGTTGAGAAACCAGATCCAAGACCAGATTTAGCTTTTTCGAATTGTTCTGAAGCGAATTCTCCTGTTGATTCAGCAACGTCAGATACGCGATCTTGAAGGCTTACTGAGTCTGCTTCATGTTGTTCTTTAGTTTTGATGTCGACAACGTTTACGTTGATTTCAACAACTTCCAAGTCAGTCATTTTAGCAACTTCTGAAGATACGATTTCTCTGATTTCTGAATATAAAGCTGGAACATTTTTTTGGTACTCAACAATAACGTTTAAGTCAACTGCAACTTGTGTTTTACCAACTTCTACGTTAACACCACTTGTTACGTCATCGCTGTTAACGATTTTTTCTTTAAGATTTGAGAAGAAACCACCGTCGATTCCCAAAAGACCTGAAACGTTTTCTAGTGACAGACCAATGATTTTTTGGATAACTTTATCTTCGTAAGTAAGTTCCCCTTTGATTTCGTGAGCTACAACAGTAGCATCTTTCTTTTCTACGTTAGTGTTTGTATTTTTTTCGTTTGACATATGAAACTCCTTTAATTAAATTAGTAATTTTTATTTTTTTATTTATCTATATAGTTTTTTTCGATATATAATCCAGCTGCAACTCCCAGTGCTCCTAAAATCAATACAAATATTGTTTTGAAGAAGCCAAAGGAGACAATCAAACAAGCGAGAAATACGCCTATGAGACCAGCGATAATTGGATATCGATATTGTTTAAGCCATTCCATTTTTTACTTCCTTACTTCACACGACTAACAGTCTTTTTGTTTTGAGGTTTTGGTTTAGGCTGGTAGTCTTTTACTAGAACTTCTAGTTTAACCTGACGCTCAATACCAAAAAACTGCTTCAATCCATTAGTTATTTCACTTTGAATTATTTGGCATCTGTCAGCGATGTTGTCCGAAGGAAGAATTTTACCTTCTACATGAACGAAACATTTATTTTTTCGTAAATTTACATGAACAGTTGGGTTCTTGATCAATCCATGATCACTCACCAAACTTCTAACAAAACCTTCAATTGCCGAATTCTTTAATTTTAATGTATCGTTTTTAGTTTCAAGTTGAATTTCCAAATAACGTTTAGGATAAAACAACACAACTAACATCGATAACAAAACTAAAGTTGATAGAACCACTGTCCCCCAAAAGACATATCTAGCAAGATAGAATTCAACTACGGAGTTTTGTCTCCAGCTAAGTAGATGAATACCTAGATCACTAACTTGATGATAATCTATCAAAACAGGAAGGAAAATTGTCAAGATTAAAATACAGAAAATAATGAAACATATTTTCTTTGCTTTTGACATATACAATCCTTTCGATTTAACATTTAAACTATTTTTACCCGTCATTGATTTAAAAATAGTTTGCTAACTTTACTGGCGAAAAGTTTACTTTCTACCTGTAAAGAATGACACTACAGTAATCACAATCGCTGCACCTACAATAGATGGGAGCAAAGCCATTCCAGCTAATGATGGCCCCCAGCTACCAAGTAGTGATTGTCCAACAGATGCTCCAATTAAACCAGCAAAGATGTTTGCGATGATTCCCATAGAACTACCTTTTTTAGTGATTTTACCTGCCAAGAGACCAATAAGACCTCCTGCAATAATTGACCACAACATTGCTTACCCTCCTTTTTTATTTTAATCTCAAAAAATCAATTTTTTTGATTGTTGCTATTATATAATTTTTAAAATTAAAAATATAATCTTTCGACTTGAATTTGATTCTGTATTCACGCCCTCAATAGACGCTAAAATAAGAAAATTGTTTATATATTGCCTCCGTAGTGTTATTATACGAGATAAAGGATCTTAGTAAAAGTCGTTATAGCATGCTATACCTTTTCTTTGTGGTATAATTGCAAGAGGTTTAATCCGATAATTTATAAAGAGAGAAAGACATTCATGAGAGATTTATTATCTAAAAAAAGTCATAGGCAATTAGAATTATTAGAATTATTATTTGAACATAAACGATGGTTTCATCGTTCTGAACTAGCAGAGTTACTAAATTGTACAGAACGTGCAGTCAAAGATGATCTATCCCATGTTAAATCTGCTTTTCCTGACTTGATTTTTCATTCTTCTACTAATGGTATACGCATTATTAATACCGATGATAGTGATATTGAAATGGTTTACCATCATTTCTTTAAACATTCAACTCATTTTTTGATTTTAGAATTCATCTTCTTTAATGAAGGTTGTCAAGCTGAGAGTATTTGTAAAGAATTTTATATCAGTTCTTCCTCTCTTTACCGTATCATCAGTCATATTAATAAAATTATTAAGAAACAATATCGTTTTGAAATCAACCTTAATCCAGTTCGAATCACAGGAAATGAGATTGATATCCGTTACTTTTTTGCTCAGTATTTTTCAGAGAAATATTATTTCCTTGAATGGCCTTTTGAAGATTTTTCAGTAGAACCTTTGTGTAAGCTGTTAGCACTGGTCTATAAAGAAACAGCATTTCCTGTCAATTTCGCAACTCAAAGAATGCTAAAGTTGCTCCTAGTTACGAACCTATATAGAATAAAGTTTGGTCATTTTATGGAAATAGAGAAAGATTCTTTTAACGACCAAAGTTTGAATGCTTTGATGCAGGCAGAAGGAATAGAAGGTGTTGCACAGAGTTTTGAATCAGAATACAATCTCTCTTTAGATGAAGAAGTTGTTTGCCAATTATTTGTGTCTTACTTTCAAAAAATGTTTTTCATAGATGAAAGTCTCTTTATAAAATGCGTAAAAAATGATAGCTATGTTGAAAAATCTTACCATCTATTGAGTGATTTTATTGATCAGATTTCAGTCAAGTATCAGATTGAGATTGAGAATAAGGATAATCTGATTTGGCATCTGCATAATACCGCACATCTGTATCGTCAAGAGTTGTCCACTGAGTTTATTCTATTTGATCAAAAAGGGAATACAATCAGGAATTTTCAAAATATTTTTCCTAAATTTGTTTCAGAGGTGAAGGAAGGAATTGAACATTATCTAGAGGTTTTAGGTATGGATTGTAATTCGATGAAAGTCAATCATTTGTCCTATACTTTTATCACCCATAGCAAACACTTAGTTCTAAATCTTTTACAAAATCAACCTAAATTAAAGGTTTTAGTCATGAGCAATTTTGATCAGTATCATGCAAAATCAGTAGCGGAAACACTTTCTTATTATTGCAGCAACAATTTTGAACTGGAAGTTTGGAATGAATTAGAGTTATCACTTGAGTCTCTAAAAGATTCACCTTACGATATCATTATTTCTAATTTTATTATTCCTCCTATTGAAAATAAGAGACTAATCTATTCCAATAATGTCAATACAGTCGCTCTCATCTCTTTGCTTAACGCAATGATGTTTATTCGATTAGATTAGTAACCTAAAATAACAAAAAAACGCTATTTAGCGTTTGAACTGTACCTCAAAAGTTAGACAGAAAAAATCTAATTTTTTGGGTGTTTTTGTTAAGAAAATACCTTCAATCATTTAAGCAAAATGTACATCTAGATTCATAGCCCTCTAAAACTCTTGCTTTTTTGTAGAAGATACGAAAAAAGCCATGAAACCAAGGCTTTTCCTGTTTTATGTAGATGTTTACACATGAAAATTGAAGTATTTTCAAAAGCTAATTGGAGTGATTTTATTAATGATGGGATAAATGATCTGGCCAAAAATGATTGAGAAATAGTTGCCAAAAAAACGTTTGCATGATACTATATATTGAAAGGAGGTGATAATATGGTAGAACGAAAAAAATCAATTACCATGAAAGATGTTGCTTTAGAAGCAGGAGTTAGTGTTGGAACAGTTTCACGTGTGATTAATAAAGAAAAAGGCATTAAAGAAATAACTTTAAGGAAAGTTCAAAGGGCTATAAAAACATTGGACTATATCCCTGATAATTATGCTCGAGGTATGAAAAAGAATAGAACAGAAACTATCGCTTTGATTATTCCGAGCATATGGCATCCATTTTTCTCGGAGTTTGCCTATCATGTTGAGAAAGAGTTATTAAAATATAATTATAAATTATTTATTTGTAACGCTGATAGTGATTCACAAAATGAAATCGAATATATCGAAATGTTGAAACAAAATAAAGTGGATGGAATTATTGGTATTACATATTCTGATATTGACAAATATATTTTATCTGATTTACCGTTTGTAAGTATAGATAGACATTTTTCGGAAAATGTATGCTATGTTACTTCAGCAAATTACAAAGGAGGACAAACTGCAGCAGAGGAACTGGTTAGAAGGGATAATAAGCACCTTGCTTTTATTGGTTCAATTAATATGTATGAGAATGAGACTATACTCAGAAGTAAAGGATTCAGAGAAAAAGCTAAGGAATTAGGAGTAGATGTCTATAATTTTGAAATGAAAGAACCTTTAATAAATCCTGAAGATCAGATAAGAATTTTTTTGCAATCTCATAAAGAAATTGATGGTATATTTACAATAAATGATATGATGGCTCTGAGAGTTATTAGTATTATGAAGGAACTGGGGAAAATAGCACCTGATGATTACCAGATAATTGGGTTTGATGGTTTAAAAACTTCTGTCGATCAATCTTATCTAGTGTCTACAATAGTTCAAGATATTGGTATGATGGCAAAAGAATCTGTTGCAATGATACTGAAAATGATTAAGCGAGAAGAGATTCTAGAAAAACGAATCGTAATTCCCACATATTTTTGGGGAGATAAAACAACAAAAAAAATTTAAACAGCACTTGACAAATAATGAAAGCGCTGTTATAATATAAACTATAAATGAAACGTTTCAAAAACAAGTTGAAAAACTTGTTTAAAAACAAATAAAAAATGAAACGTTTCAAAAAGGAGGAAAAATATGCGTAAAGGTACAATGTTATCTGTTGTTGCGGGGCTATCGTTAGCTATACTTGCAGGTTGTAGTGGAGGAACTAACTCAAAACAAGCGAGTTCTTCAAATGATATTAAAGTCTGGGTACAATTCTCTGACGAAACCAATGAAGGAAAAGCTTGGCAAAAAGTTGTTGATAACTTTAATCAATCAGGAAAAAGTAAGTACAAGGTTGTAACTGAGTATATTCCTCGTAGTGGTAGTGGTGGAGGATATGAAGACAAGGTTAATGCTGCTATCACGACTAATAGTCTTCCAGATGTTATTACCCTTGATGGACCAAATACGGCAGCTTATGCAAAATCTAAAGTGATTACTCCGCTAGATGATTATCTAAAAGATAATAATATGGATGATGTTTTGGACAGTATTAAACAACAAGGAACTTATGATGGCAAATTCTATGCATTTGGATTTTCTGAATCGAATGTTGGTGTTTATTACAACAAAAAAATGTTCAAAGAGGCCGGAATTGCGGAATCAGAGCTTCCAACGCTAGAAAAGCCATGGACATGGGATGAATTTAATACGATTGCTAAAAAATTGAAAGATCATTATAACAAACCGGCAATTGATTTTCGTATTAATTCAAACGATGAAATGTTACCATATGCTTATATGCCGTTGATTTGGTCAAATAATGGTTCTGTCGTAAACGAAGATGGAACAAAGGCAGAAGGATACTTCAACTCAAAAGAGAGTGTAGAAGCAGTTCAATTCATTCAAAATCTTGTAAAAGAAGGTTACACAACTGTTAGTCCAGTCGAAAAAGGTTTTGAAACAGGAGAGTATCCAATGCTTTTGAGTGGTTCTTGGACGATTGCTGACATGAATACAAACTACAAAGATATTGATTTTGGTATCCTTCCTTACCCAGTATCTAGTAAGACGAAAAAATTAGTATCCCCTTCAGGTAGTTGGCAATTAGCTGTTACGACAAAATCTGATAAAAAAGAGGCAGCATCTGAATTTGTTAAATTTGCTACAAATACAGAATCAAGTGAAATTATTAGCTTGGGGAATTCGGTCCTTCCGATTCGTAAATCTACAATTGAAAATATCAAAGATAAAGTGTCCGAACCAATGCGTTTCTTGATGGAACAAAATTCAAAAACAGCTCATGCTCGCCCAGTTGTCGTAGCATATCCTCAGGTTTCTCGTGCTTTTCAACAAGCAATGCAAGATATTAGCTATTATGAAGAAAATCCAAATGTGCAAAAAGTCTTGGATACTCGTACAAAAGAAATGCAAACTGCTATTGATCAGTCGCTCAAATAATCTGTAAAAAGGAAGGAGGAAGGAAAATGTTTGGAACTACCTTCCCCTTTCTTGTTAATAGCCTAGTTTGATATATATGATTAAAGGAGATGGATATGAGTAAAGAAACTGTTGTGGATACAAAAAGACGTGAAAAAATAAAGGATAACATACTAGGTTATAGTTTTTTAGCTCCAGCTTTAATTTTATTAGGTATCTTTTTAGTAATTCCAGTTGGAATGGTCATTTATTACGCTTTTACAGATTATTATTTGTTGACACCAGATGAAAGAAAATTTGTTGGACTTGAAAATTTTATTCGATTAATAAAGGATCCGATTTTCTTAAAGAGCTTCTTGAATACGTTGAAATTTGTTGTTTGGATTATTCCAGTTCAATTGGGAGCAGCCTTAGGAATGGCTTTGATTGTTAATAAAAAGCGCAAAGGGAATATGTTTTTTAAAGTGGCTTTTTTTGCTCCAGTTGTCATGTCCTTGGTAGTTATTTCTATTCTTTGGCTTTATCTTTTAAATCCAAATAGTGGCTTATTAAATGCTATTTTAAATAAGGTAGGTATTGCTTCTCAACCTTTCTTGACTAGTCCTAAACAAGCTATGTATGCAATTGTTTTTGTTTCTGCTTGGCAGGGTGCAGGTTATCAGATGCTTTTATTTTTAGGAGGAATGCAGAATATTCCACAAGATGTCTATGAAGCTGCTGAATTAGATGGATTCTCAAAATGGGCTCAGTTTCGTTATATCACGATGCCTCTACTAAAACCAACAGCCCTGTTTGTATTGTTAACAACTTTAATTTCTGCTTTTAAGCTGATTGTACAACCAATGGTTATGACGCAAGGTGGGCCATTAAACTCAACAATTACTATGGTGTACTATATTTATCAACAAGGTTTTACTGATCGTCTTGTAGGATATTCTAGCTCAATCGCTTTAGTATTTACAACGTTAATTGGTATGATTAGCTTAGTACAACGTCGCGTTCTGAAGGAGGATGACTAAGATGAAACGATTTAAACCAACAACAATCTTAGAATATATTCTGTTAACTTTATTGGCAGGACTCTTCCTTTTTCCTATGGTTTGGATGGTAGTTTCAGCTATGAAGCCAGAAGCGGATGTTTATAAAAATTTGACTAGTTGGCAAGCCTTCTTACCAAGTTTAAATCCCGCTGATTGGTTTAAACCTTATCAGGAAGTATTTGAGCGCTTTAGTATTTTTACATATCTAGGGAACAGCATTTTTTATGCTGGAACGTTTGCTATTGGTTCTATTATTGTCAATGCACTGGCCGGTTTCGCTTTTGCAAAAGTAAATTTTTCAGGTAAGAAAATTTTGTTTGGTTTCTTACTTGCTTTACTTATTATTCCAGTAGAAACTGTGTTAATTCCACAATTTACCATTATCAATTCCTTAGGTTTGGTCAATAATCGTCTTGCAGTTATTATTCCAGGATTGGCGAGTGTATTTAATATTTACTTATTTAGGAATTTCTTTATTGCAATTCCAGAAGAGATTCTTGAGTCTGCAAAGATGGACGGAGCAAGTATCGTTAGAATTTTCTTTAGAATTATGCTTCCAATGTCTAAACCTGCAGTTGCTACAGTTGGTGTTTTATCATTTATTTCAAGCTGGAATGATTATATTTGGCCATTGATGGTTTTGACAGATTCTTCTAAATTTTCAATGCAGGTTGCAATTACAACTATTAATACAACTCAACCAGTTTATATCAATCAGGTAATGGCTGTATTAACTATTTCAACGATTCCGTTGATTTTGGTCTATGTAGTCGCTCAGAAATATATTGTTCAAGGTCTGGGTGGTTCCGGAACTGGAATAAAATAGGATATACTTATGATAAATAAAACATTTACAGTAGAAAAAGCCAATCGTTTTATAGCAGAAAATAAACATCTCGTAAATACTCAATATAAGCCTGAAGAACATTTTTCAGCTGAGATTGGTTGGATCAATGATCCAAATGGATTTGTCTATTTTCGTGGAGAATACCATCTCTTTTATCAATTCTATCCATATAATAGTGTTTGGGGGCCTATGCACTGGGGACATGCTAAAAGTAAGGACTTGGTGACTTGGGAGCACTTGCCAGTGGCACTTGCTCCTGACCAAGATTATGACCGAAATGGTTGCTTCTCAGGCTCTGCCATTGTCAAGGATGATCGCCTCTGGCTCATGTACACTGGACATATCGAAGAAGAAACAGGTGTTCGTCAAGTTCAAAATATGGCATTTTCAGATGACGGGATTCACTTTGAAAAGATTGAACAAAATCCAGTCGCAACTGGAGCAGATTTGCCAGATGAGTTGATTGCTGCTGATTTCCGTGATCCAAAACTCTTTGAAAAAGATGGACGCTATTACTCCGTAGTAGCTGCCAAACACAAGGATAATGTAGGCTGTATCGTTCTACTAGGGTCCGATAACCTAGTAGAATGGCAGTTCGAATCCATCTTTTTAAAAGGGGTAGAACATCAAGGCTTTATGTGGGAATGCCCAGATTACTTCGAGTTAGATGGGAAAGATTGCCTTATTATGTCACCCATGCGTTATCAGCGTGAGGGAGACTCATATCATAACATCAACTCATCGGTTTTGTTCACGGGTAAGGTAGATTGGGGAGAAAAACGTTTTATCCCAGAATCAGTTCAAGAAATTGATCATGGTCAAGACTTCTATGCGCCTCAAACATTGTTGGATGATCAAAATCGTCTTATCCTGATTGCTTGGATGCAGACATGGGGGCGTACCCTTCCAACCCATGACCAAGAACACAAATGGGCATGTGCCATGACTTTACCTAGAATTCTAAGATTGGAAGATGGCAAACTAAGACAATTCCCTGTTAAAAAAGGCCAATATCAAATCCAAATAGATAAAAATTGTCATTACCACTTAGGAAATGATACAGATTATCTTGAATTTGGTTATGACAGTAATGCGCAGCAAGTTTACATTGATCGTAGCCATCTTGTTCAAAAAATTCTAGGTGAAGAAGAAAAGGACACTAGTCGACGGTATGTAGATATTGAAGCTAAAGAATTGGAAGTTGTTCTAGATAAAAATTCCATCGAGATTTTTGTCAATCAAGGTGAAGCAAGCTTGACTGCAACTTATTACTTAACAGTGCCAGCTGAGCTATCACGAATTGATTAAAAATTAAGTTATTTCTCCTAAAGAAAAAGTTCTCTTTCTAGCAAAATGGAAAGAGAACTTTTTTCTAATTAAGCAGAGCAGATTTCTGTTTAAATAACTCAATTTTATCATCACAGTAATCGATTAAATCTCGAGCTTTCTCAAAAGTATAGCCTTTTTCAGATACAGATTTCACTTTCTTCTCATCAAAATAATAGCCTGTCAAACCAGTGACTTCTTCTGATAAGGTGAGGTAGTAGCCTGTTTTAATTCCCTAGTCTAGATTTTTGGAAAATGACTTCATCAAGCGTCCAAAGAGAGACTTTTTCGTCTTTTCATCACTGGAATCATTCCCTAAGTTGGTTGAAATCAAGCCAGGATGGTAAGAATTGACGGTGATGCTTGAACCACTTAAAAAGAAGTCTCTGGACAGATAACGTGTCATCCAAATAGTGTAAAGTTTGGAATTATTGTAGGCCAATCCGGGATTATAGTTGTTCTCAAATCCAAAGTCTAAATCCTTGACCTTGGCAAAATGATGCATATAGGAAGAAGTATTAATGACACGGCCGTCAGCCGCTTTTTCTAACAAGGGACTTAGCTCAGTTGTTAAAATATAAGGAACCAGAACAGATAGCATAAAAGTCAACTCGACATTTTCAGCACTCGCTTTTCGTTCTTTTCCGGCATACAGGCCTGCATTGTTAAACAAGACATCAATACTTTGAAATTCTCTCTTGATTTCCTCTACAAATCGATAAACATCGTCTAATTTTGAAAAATCTGCCAAGTAGCTAGAAACTCTCCCTCTCAAGGAAACTGCCCGAACCTCTTGAAGCACCAGCTCAAGTTTTTGGGGATTTCGACCATGGAGGATGACATGATGCCCTTTACTGGCCAATTTCTTTGCCAAATGTTTACCGATACCGTCAGTAGCACCTGTAATCAGAATCGTTTTGACCATATTAGTCCTCCAAGAAAGCCAGTAGTTCTTTTGAAAATTCGTCTGCATATTGGAAAATCGAACCGTGGCCAGCATTTGGATAGATGATGAGTTTACTATTTTTGATTTTTTCATGCATGTGATAAGAATTTTCCGTTGGAACCTGCATACCCTTATCCCCGTTGACGATTAAGGTTGGTTGGGTGATGAATTGAAGGTCGTCCTGCGAATCTTTTCCCCAACGTTTAATAGCTTTGAGTTGAGTTAGGAATCCTGGTAGGTTCATGTCTTTATCCGCAAATTCCTTTGTTCTTATAACCCATTCGTCCTAGGACTTTCAAAGCTTCAATTTTCCCTTGTTCATCATGATTATAGAAGATATAGCGTTTAGGATCGATGCGCTCGAGTCCCGCTTTAAACATATAGTTAAAGGTTTTCCCTGTGACCTTATCGACCTCTTTTCCGCCTCGAGGTCCTGTTCCAGCCAAGATTAAACGATTGACTAGAGTAGGATTTATTCTGATGATTTCTTGGGCAATCATATCTCCCATAGAAAGGCCAAGAAGATTGATTTTATCGTAACCAAGCGCTTTTACAAAGTCAATTGTCTGCTTAGCCATTCCAGGAATCGTCGGAGCAACTTTGCCCTGACTGGCTCCTACTCCAGGAAGATCGACTACAATGACATGGTGCTTTTCAGCAATCAAGTCTAAGAGTTTAGGATCCCAGTTATCGAGAGTTGCTGTCAAATGGACCAGCATCAGAAGAGGTAGTTTTGATTTACTTTTACTAAGTTCGCGATAAGCTATTTTGTTCCCGTCGACTGTGATGTATTGATTTTTAGTTGTAAGATATGACATTGTGTTTTCCTTTTTATTTCTTAAAGCTGAGCACTGTTTTTCCACGTGAGCAACCATTAGCGACCTTGTCTAAGGCACTATTTACCTCTTCAAATGGATAAATTGTATCGATAGAGGGTTTGATTTCTAATTTACTAAAGAGGTCAGCTACCTCTTGTAATTGAGTGCCATTGCTTTCTACAAAGATAAAATGGTAGTGAACACCGTATTTGTCAGCCATCTTATCAAATTTGCGACCTGCTAGGCCAAGAATCATCTGTTTCCATTTTGGTAGATTCATGCGTTTGGCAAAGGCACCGTTTGGCATGGCACGAAGGGACACAAGATGACCACCTTTTTTCATAATAGACATTTGTTTTTCAGTTTCAGCCCCGCCAAGAGTATCGAGGACATAATCTACCTCACTAACAGTCTTTGTATAATCCTCTGTTTTGTAATCGATAAATCTATCTGCTCCTAGGTTCAATACACGCTCAGCACTATCTCCAGAACCGTTGGTAATGACTTTCAATCCTTTGGCCTTGGCAATCGGAATGGCCATTCCACCAACTCCTCCAGTACCACCAGAAATAAAGATCGTTTTCCCAGCTTGAGCGCCCATGAGGTCAAGAGCCTGCATAATGGTCAAGGCAGTAAGAGGAATAGTAGCAGCTTCCTCGTCTGATAGATAGTCTGGAACCTTGGCTAAGGCTTGGCTATCGACAGCTACGTATTCTGCAAAGGCTCCGATATGATCAAGTGGCAGACGTCCAAAGACACGGTCTCCTACCTGAAAGTTGTTAACTTTCTTGCCAATGCTTTCAACGATCCCAACGACCTCATTACCTGCAGTTTGAGGAAGTTTGTAAGGAACAATCATCTTAACCTCACCGCGAGAGATCATGTTATCCAGAGGATTAACCCCAGCTGCGGTGACTTTGATTAAAACTTCTTTGTTTGTAATACTTGGTTTAGCGATTTCTGTGATGTTCAGTGTGATATTATTTTTGTTATAAGTAGTATGTTGTGCGGCTTTCATTGTCTTCTCTTTTCTTTTTTAACACGACTGAATATACTTGTATCTAATACAAGTATATGTTGTTTCCAGTAAAAACTGACTTGTTATCAAATCAGTTTCGGACTTGTTTAGCTTGTTTATATAGATTGTCAATGACATCTTCTAAAGTTTGATTTGCTAATTCCTTCTCTAATTGAGATTCGGCACTAGCGAAAAGCGGTGAAACTGCTCCTTGGATATGTTTTCCAACGGGACAATCGGGATTACTATTTTGATGAACAGGGAATAAACTAATATGATTGATTTCTTGAGTAGCATAGTAGATCTCTAGTAAAGTCATTTTCTTTGGAGGCTTACTGAGTTGATAGCCTGTTTTTCCTTGCTGGGAATGAATCAAATTTGCATTTTTCAATAAGGCAATCACCTTTCGAATATAACTAGCGTTAGTCCCAACACTAATAGCTAGTGCTTGAGAACTTAATGTTTCCTTGCTTTCATTAATCATTGTTAAGATATGCAAAGCAACTGAGAATTTTGTATCCATATGAATCCCTCTCTTAATAAACTTGTATCAGATACAAGAACAAGTATAACATAAATTAAAAGAAAAGCAAGTCTTTTGTTTTAAATTTTAAAAAATTTTGAGTGCAATCAGATTAGAGCTGTCTGGGAAGGGTGTTCATAAAATTATACCGTTGATATCCATTAGTTGACCAAAAGTAGAACAGATACACAAAAATGCCTTGTAAATCAAGGCTTTTTCCTGTTGTATTTAGATGCCCCCTACAGGGATTTGGAAAGGACTTTCATATTGAGAGCAATTAAAAATATTGAAATATAAGTGATTTTAGGTATTTTCAATGTCATGATTTAAAAATGGGACAAAAGTGGGGCAAAAACCATACAGATTCTAAACTGTATGGTTCTTTTTTTATCTAACCAAGAAAGGTTAAAACTTATTAAAACAAATGCAATCAACTGTTGAAAACTTTTTAGTCCGTGTAATATAAAAACAAGTAAAAAGTTGAACTATAGGGAATATTGTGTCATAATAGGTAATAGATGAATAATTAATAGATTGGAAATAATGCTTTCTTACCTTAACAAGTTGAATTGGTTATACATTTTTTCGTCGCAATTGTGTCTATCTCTCGAGTTTAGCTAGTTTTTATAAGCTCTGGTTTCTAATCAATATAACAAATTTTAGAAGTGCATAAGACAAGATGGTGACATTACTACAGTCATTTCTAGTCACCATATGTTGCTGGCACAGGCTGTTTGTAGTGTTGGCTATTTACTAGTCAGTTTAATCGGAGTGTTTAATTTTTATTGTTGAAAGGTTTTTATATGGCGAAAATTCTATCTTTAGGTCTGACAGGTAAGAAATTACTTGCTCAGGGGTTCTTGTTTGTTCTGCTAGGTCTCATCTTGATGGTCACGGGGACTTGGTTGCCAGTAAAGGTTATTCGACTGGTTCTGTTTTTAGCTTGGATAGCAACGGTCTTAGATTTAGTATTACGTATTTTCAAAAAAAGTCAGTCAACGGACACCTTGGGAGTTGCACTGGTTAAATTGTTAGTGCTGGGATATTTGCTTGGCTCCAATCTTGCGACGGATGTGCCGATTTATATTTTGGCTCTTGTGATTGGAGTTTATCAGATTTTTCATGCTAGTATTAACCTTGTCACCTATGTTCTCTACCGCAAAAACAAAATTCGACCTCGTTTTCGTCTCTTACTAGATGGACTCGTACTAGTTTTTCTTGGTGGGACTAGTCTTTTGTCCTCTACAGGAAATTCTGTCTTTCAACTCTTTGTATTAGGGGCTTATTTTTTCCTTTATGGTGTGTCCAATATCCGTGATGGTTTCTTGTTTGAGGAGGAAATTGGGAAAAACCATCTCAAACGTCGCATTAGAATTAGCTTACCTATTGTCCTAGCCGCTCTCATCCCTGCAAGAACTTTAGCAAAAATTAACAAATTTATGCTGGAAAATGCTGATGAGGAAGAAGATATCCATCTTGGAATAGTGAAGTCTGGTAAGACAGCAGAGCTAGAAATTTTTGTTCATACAGCTGAGACCTCTCTGTTTTCGGCAATTGGTCATGTGGATATCTGCTATCAAGGCCGTGTTATTTCTTATGGCAACTATGATCCGTCTTCTGAGACCTTATTTGGCATGGTAGGAGATGGTGTCTTATATTTCTGTGATCGTGACAAGTACATTGACCTATGTAAACGTGAGAGTCAAAAAACGCTTTTTGGTTATGGGATAGATTTGACGCCTGAAATGGAAAAAGCAGTTCAGAAAAAGTTGGCTGAATTGAAACAACTGACGATTCCATGGGAGCCAAGTGCAGATAAAATCATGACAGGTGATGGTAAGGAAGACTACACCTACGCTTATAAAATCAGACATGAGACAGATGGGGAACTTTATAAATTTATCAAATCTAAGTTTAAATCCTACTTTGTCTTATCTACAAACTGTGTGCTCTTGGCTGATACCATAGTCGGTCAGGCTGGCACCGATATCCTCTCACCCAAAGGATTTATCGCTCCAGGAACTTACCAAGCCTACCTTAATCGAGAGTTTGAAAAACCAAATAGTATAGTCGTATCTAAACATGTTTATTAAGGAGAATTTATGAACTTAGTAAAAAAATACACCCCGTTAATACTTTTTATAGGGCTGGTTGCTCTTGTAATTCTGAATGCATCGAGCTTTATATCAGGAGCAATCTCTCTCTTTGATGTAATATCAACCTTGATTTATGGTGCTGTTATTGCTTTTGTGCTTAATGTTCCTATGAAAAAAATTGAACAGTACTTAGTTAAATTGAAGGTAAAGGCAGAGTTGCGTCGTCCGATTGCCATGGTACTTGTTTTCCTAGCTCTTATCTTAATCGTGATTGCTCTTTTGGTTTTGGTGCTGCCAACCCTAGCCCAGACTATTAGTCAGCTGGGAACAGTCCTTTCAACAGTCCTGACTCAACTTGGGAAATTGCTAGGCAGCTCGGAATTTGTAACCAAAGACATGTTGTCAACTATCGTATCAGGCATACAGGGACAATCTAGTTCTATTAGCCAAGCTTTGATAGGTTTTTTATCAGGTCTGACTAGTAATATCGGCAATATTTTTTCAAGTTTGATGAATGCCTTTTTGATTATAGTCTTCACCTTTTTATTTTTATCCAGTAAGGAACATTTGGCAGCGATGACGAGTCGACTTCTAAAAGTTTTTCTTCCAGAGAAGGTGGTGATAAAGTTGACTTACATTGGACAAGTAGCACTAGAGACTTATGACCAATTTTTGATGAGTCAGCTGATTGAAGCAGTTATCATAGGAGTTATGATAGCGGTTGGTTACAGCCTGTTTGGGATACCCTATGGAGTAATGACAGGTATATTTGCAGGAGTGCTATCGTTCATTCCTTATGTAGGGCCTATGATTGCTTGTGTTGTGGGAGCGATTTTTATCTTCACAGTGAGTCCTACTCAAGCCTTACTTTCTCTTCTTCTATATCAAGTTATACAGCTGATTGAAGGAAACCTTATTTATCCAAAAGTTGTAGGTCAGTCTATTGGTTTACCAGCTATTTTCACGCTTGCGGCTGCTAGTATTGGAGGCAATCTCTTTGGCTTACTTGGAATGATATTCTTTACCCCCGTATTTGCTGTTATCTATCGACTGGTTAAAGAATTTGTCGTTGCAAAGGAAAATCAGGTAGATTAAGAAAAACTAAATTTAATAAGATATACTGAGAAGAGAGTGAGAGATTCTCTTCTCTTTTATTTTTAAATACTTTTCTACAAAAAGCTATTAGACGTTAAAAAAAGCCTTGGTTTCAAGGCTTATTTCTGTTGATTTAGATGTGCCCCCTGCAGGGCTCGAACCTGCGACCCATAGATTAAGAGTCTACTGCTCTACCAACTGAGCTAAGGAGGCAACAGAAAAAGCTGAGAATGTAACTTCCCAGCTTTTTTAATATGCCCAAAATGGCAGCTAGATTATTTACGAAAGGCATCAAGGATATAGGTGAAACCAACAATTAAAAATGCAAAGGCAACGACATAAACGACAAAGACACTTGTAGCTACTGGATTGAACAAAATCACTAGACCTAGTAAAAATGCAAGCAACGCTATCCACATGATATGGTTGCCAATAATAGGGAAAATCAATCCCAGACGATTGCCTTTAAAGAAAGCTATAATGGCTTCTACAATTAACCAAATTCCTAAAATAGTTGGAATGACAACTGGCAGCGTCACAAAGCCATAGGCAACGAGGTAAAGAGCTAAGAGAAGATTAACAATCCCTTGGAAAAGATGAGCTGGTGAGCGAAGCACTTTTGGTACAGAGAAATAGCCTAAAATAGCTGCTATAGAAGCAACCAGTAAACCAAATGCAATCCACCAGCTGTAAACAACAAGATTAGCTACTGGGTTTGTAAATAGGAAAAGTCCTAAAAGGACAAAAACAACTCCTGCAAGGAATAGCAGTAAACGATTAGAAAATTTCATTTCAATACCCCCTATATAGTATAGTTTGATAATAAAAATATTATACACCTTTTTAGAGGAAATGTCAATAAACAAAATGGAAAATTTGGAAGTTTCAGTCTGATTTATGAAAAGAAAATCAGTTTTTATTATTTTGAAAATAAAAAGAGAAGATAAAATTTGTCTTCTCTACATGAAAATATTGTATGGCATCAAAGCAAAAGTAACTGGCTTTACACTATTTGTAAAGATGTAATTTGATTCAAAAAGAAAAGATAGATTTAAAATGTGGGACAAATGATGGGGTAAATCAGTTATAGACAAGCAAAAAAGCCTTGTAAATCAAGGCTTTTCCTGTTGTATTTAGATGCCCCCTACAGGGATCGAACCTGTGACCCACGGATTAAGAGTCCGCTGCTCTGCCAGCTGAGCTAAGGAGGCAAAGAAAAAAGCTGTATTGGTGCCGAAACTTCACGGTTTGTATTGAACCCGCGCAATTAAGCAGGTGGGCAACTCGCTCTAACTGAAGCTGTTTCCGTGTGAGACGGCCTACATGCTGTTAGAAGACTTTTGTTTCCCTAATAATACAAAAAATAGTCGGTCAACACTTAAGTGTGAAGTCGTACACCACAGCGTTTCTATGTTTATATGATACCACTTTTTCAAAAAAAATCAAGAGGTAAGTGCAATTTTTTGAAAAGGATTTCAGATTTTTCGTAAACGGTCGATAGCTTCCTTTCTTTGAACTAAAGCCCGTTCATATTTACCAGTATCTTCTGCTTGGAAATAGTGATGATTGCGAATTTTTTCTGGCAGATAGTCTTGCTTGACCCAATTTCCAGGATAGTTGTGTGGATAGAGATAGTCTTGGGCATTCCCCAGTTCCTTGCTACCACTGTAGTGCCCATCACGCAGGTGCCGCGGAATAGGCAAGTGCCCTGATGTTTTGAGGTCAGCAAGTGCCTTATCCATAGCTACATAGGCTGAGTTGGATTTTGGAGAAAGAGCCAAATCAATCACGACGTTGGCAATGAGGATGCGAGCTTCGGGAAAACCAATCTTTTGGGCAGCATCCAGAGCAGTCACAGTGTGAATCTGGGCTTCAGGATTGGCCAAACCGATATCTTCATAAGCGATAACAGTCAAACGACGAGCGAGACTTGGCAAATCACCAGCCTCAATCAAGCGAGCAGCATAGTGAAGACTGGCATCAACATCTGAGCCACGGATAGACTTTTGCAGGGCTGAGAGGACATCATAGTGACCGTCTCCATCCTTGTCCATGGTAATGTAGCTTCTCTGAAGACTATTTTCCATGATGTCTAGGGTGATATGGCGGATACCCTCGTCATTCTCAGGGGTAGATAGAACTGCCAAATCCAGTGAGTTGAAGGCAGAGCGAAGGTCTCCGTTTGTAGAGGTAGCAATGAAATCCAGCGCGTCCTCATCTAGTTCTACTGGAAAATCAAAACCACGCTCAGGATTATTTAGAGCTATCTGAAGAGCCTCTTTGACGTTTTGGTTAGACAGAGGTTCCAGCTCAAAAATTTGAACACGGCTACGAATGGCAGGAGTGACAGAGAAGAAAGGATTTTCAGTTGTAGCCCCAATCATGATGACTAGTCCACTTTCCAAGAGTGGCAAGAGGAAGTCTTGCTTGGTTTTATCTAGTCTATGAATCTCGTCTAGTAATAGGACGAGACCACCAGAGAATTTAGCCTCTTCCGCAATTTCTTGCAATCGTTTTTTACTATCGACTGTCGCATTGAAAGTTCGAAAGGCATATTTGGTCGTTCCAGCGATGGCAGAGGCAATACTGGTCTTGCCGATTCCTGGAGGTCCATAGAGAATCATGGAGGACAGGCGGTTGGCTTCCACCATGCGGCGGATGATTTTTCCAGATCCGACCAAATGTTCCTGACCGATGACCTGATCGATGGTTTTAGGGCGCATGCGAAGCGCGAGATTGTCTGGCATAGCAGTCCTTTCTAGCGTGGATTTTCTGATGTATATGTGGTAAGATGGTAGTATCTATTTTAGCATATTTCCGAGCAATCGGGGCGATTAAAGAGTCGCATAGAAAGAGGACAAAATGGCAACATACGGATTTTTAGATGTTTTAGAGGAAGAGTTGGAGAAGAACTTCCCCTTTGACTTTGAGATTAGTTGGGACAAGCGCAATCACGCGGTTGAAGTGAGTTTTCTATTGGAAGCGCAAAATGCTGCAGGGGTGGAGATGGTAGATGAAGACGGAGAGGTTTCGTCAGATGACATTCTCTTTGAAGAAGCGGTACTTTTTTACAATCCTGCCAAGTCAACAGTTAATGCAGAAGACTATCTTACAGTCATCCCTTACCTGCCTAAGAAAGGTTTTTCTCGTGAATTCTTAGCTTATTTTGCGCTATTTCTCAAAGATACTGCAGAGGTTGGACTAGATGCCCTCATGGACTTTTTGGAAGACCCAGAAGCAGAAGAATTCGTCATGGAATGGAATCAAGAAGTCTTTGAAGAAGGAAAAGAAGGCTTGGAAGAGGGAGAATTTTATCCTTATCCAAGATACTAGGAGTTGGTTGGTGACTTTATGAAAAAAATTGGGACTTATTTGGTTTATGTGCTAGCTTTTGTCCTTATTATGCTAGCTTTTGCTTGTGGAACCATCGCATTTGCAGAGTTGGGGTATTCCGCATTTTTAGCCTTTACTTTTGGTTATACCTTTGCTCTTATAAGCATGTATTTAATCTTTATTCTTCATGAGCTTGGTCATGCATTTTGTGGTTATTTGACAGGCTATCGTCTGGTGGCTTTTGGATTAGGGAACTTTCTTTTAACCAAAAAGTCAGGCAGGTTTTATCTTAGTCGAACAGCCGTTCTGAAAAATGTTGGTGCTCAGTACATTGGAGTGAAAGAAGATGAAAGTGACCAAAGAATCATCCTGATGCTTTCAGGAGGATTGATGGTTCATCTTAGCTTGATATTATTGGCGATATTGTTTGGATGTTTGACAAGAAGCTGGTATTTTGCTGGTACTTGGATTTTTCTGAATTTATCTTTCTTCCTAAACAACGTTTTGCCAGTCGGTATCACCGATGGAGCAAAAATCTGGGAATTGCTACAACACCCTGAAAATACCAAATACGCCTACTTGGTATTGAGACATTCTGCTCAAACTTTGCTGGCTCCTCAAGAATATGATTTGAAAGACTTTACCATGAGTGTTGATGAGGATGCGAGAGGGAGTTTCGCAGAAAGTATTGAAACTCTTCAGGGAGTGGTTTTCATATTGGATGGTCATTTAGAGGTAGCTAAAAAGATATTTCAATCTTTAC
The DNA here is from genome assembly GCA_905221245.1 of bacterium. GTDB lineage: Bacteria > Bacillota > Bacilli > Lactobacillales > Streptococcaceae > Streptococcus. The sequence goes on along the minus strand of CAJNCK010000004.1, from coordinate 167,052 downwards.
TAGAGAGAACAGAACACTCGATGTCTGAAACTCTTTGCCAACTAAACCTTCTTCAAATCGCCTTGCTAGAAGGTGATAATGAGAAAGCGGAGGAATATGCAAGTATTCGAAGCGTTAAATCCTTTTTATCTCTAAAAATGGCAGATGTGCAAATGATTCAAGCCTGGTATCAATTTAAAGTTAAGAATGATGTAGCTAAAACTCGCAAGGCTACAAAGATTGCTAGACAGAAAATGAATGCTAGTCGCATGTTGAGGGACGAGAAAAGCTATTATGAGAACTGGTTAGCAGAGCTGGAACAAGAATTGGACAAAGGAGTCTGACATGGACATAGAGATTTCTGATTTCACAGGCTGTAAGATTGCTTTGTTTTGTGGGGATAAGCTTCTGACTATCTTACGCGATGATAAGGCAAGCATTCCCTGGCCTAATATATGGGAACTACCAGGTGGTGGACGAGAGGGGGATGAAAGTCCTTTTGAGTGCGTGGCGCGTGAAGTTTATGAAGAACTGGGAATTCATCTGACTGAGGATTGTCTGCTTTGGAGTAAGGTTTATCCAAGTATGCTCTATGAAGGTTGGCACTCTGTCTTTATGGTTGGTCAGCTAAGTCAAGAACAGTTTGACAATATCACCTTTGGTGATGAAGGACAGAGTTATCAGCTGGTGAATGTTGAGGAATTTCTTAGTTCCAGTCAAGTTGTGCCTCAGTTGCAAGAGAGATTAAAAGATTATTTAAAAGTAAGTGATTAGAAAGGATGGTTCAGTTACATTTCTAAACTGAACCCGCCCTAAACATTGTGCCAAAAAGATAAACTTCACGTAGACACAAGCGTCTTCAGAGAATTTCTTATTTTGGTTTTGTGTTTTACGGGCTTGGTATCTTAAATATGGAAACATGGCAAGAGTTAAAAGTTACAGTGAAGCGTGAGGGAGAGGAGTTGGTTTCCAATCTCTTAATCGAGCTGGGAGCGCAAGGTGTTGCGATTGAAGACAGCATGGACTATGTGGGAAATGTGGATCGTTTCGGCGAGATTTTCCCAGAGGTCGAGCAGCAAGAAGAAATCGTTGTGACAGCCTACTACCCTGACACGGTTGATGTAGCAGTAGTAGAAGCGGACTTGCAGGCACGTCTTGTAGAATTGACAGACTTTATGGATCTGGGAGAGGTCAAGATGGGGACGACTGCCTTGGCTGAGGAAGACTGGGCAGACAACTGGAAGAAATACTATGAACCAGCTCGTATCACTCATGATTTGACCATCGTGCCGTCTTGGACAGACTATGAGGCGACTGCTGGAGAAAAGATTATCAAGCTAGATCCAGGTATGGCCTTTGGAACAGGAACCCACCCAACTACCAAGATGAGCCTTTTTGCTTTGGAACAGGTTCTTCGTGGTGGGGAAACAGTGCTAGATGTGGGGACTGGTTCAGGGGTTCTCTCTATTGCCAGCTCGTTGCTTGGTGCCAAGGAAATCTTTGCCTACGACCTAGATGATGTGGCAGTTCGTGTTGCTCAGGAAAATATTGAGCTCAACTCTGGCATGGAAAACATCCATGTAGCAGCAGGAGATTTGCTTAAGGGTGTTGAGATTGAGGCAGATGTCATTGTGGCTAATATCTTGGCGGATATCCTCATTCATCTGACGGAGGATGCTTATCGCTTGGTCAAGGATGAAGGATACCTCATCATGAGTGGGATTATTAAGGACAAGTGGGACATGGTGCGCGAGTCGGCTGAGTCAGCTGGATTTTTCCTTGAAACTCATATGATCCAAGGGGAATGGAATGCCAGTGTCTTTAAGAAAACCAAGGATATTTCCGGTGTGATTGGAGGCTAGCATGCAACAGTATTTTGTCAAAGGCAGTGCTATCTCTCCTGTCACCATCGAGGACAAGGAAACCAGCAAGCATATGTTTCAGGTTATGCGCTTGAAAGAAGATGATGAGGTTACTTTGGTCTTTGATGATGGTATCAAGCGTTTGGCGCGCGTGCTAAATGTGGAAAACCGTCAGTTTGAGTTGGTCCAAGAATTAGCTGACAATGTGGAACTGCCCGTTCAAGTAACCATAGCATCTGGATTTCCCAAGGGAGACAAGCTGGAGTTTATCACTCAAAAAGTAACTGAACTGGGCGCCAGCCAGATTTGGTCCTTCCCTGCCGATTGGTCGGTCGCCAAATGGGATGGCAAAAAATTGGGTAAGAAGGTTGAAAAACTAGAAAAAATTACCCTTGGAGCAGCAGAACAAAGCAAGCGTAATGTTGTTCCAAGTATCCAGCTTTTTGAGAAGAAAGCAGACTTTCTAGCCCAACTTGACCAATTTGACCGTATCATAGTAGCCTATGAAGAGTCGGCCAAAGAAGGAGAAGCCGCTGCGCTCTTACAAGCGGTCACTGGTCTTGAAACAGGAGCTAAACTGCTCTTTATCTTTGGTCCAGAAGGTGGTCTGTCACCTGCAGAAATTGAGAGTTTCGAAGCTAAGGGATCAGTCTTAGCAGGTCTTGGTCCTCGTATTTTGCGAGCAGAAACAGCACCGCTTTACGCCTTATCAGCCCTTAGTGTTTTATTAGAATTAGAGAAATAAGAGGAAGAAAATGGAACAAAAACACCGTTCAGAATTTTCAGAGAAGGAACTTTGGGATTTAACAGCCCTATACCAAGACCGCGAGGATTTCTTGCGTGCAATCGAGAAGGCTCGAGAAGACATCAATCAATTTAGCCGTGATTACAAGGGTAATCTTCATACTTTTGAGGATTTTGAAAAGGCCTTTGCAGAATTGGAACAAATCTACATTCAGATGAGCCATATTGGAAACTATGGTTTTATGCCTCAGACGACAGATTATAGCAATGACGAATTTGCTAATATTGCCCAAGCTGGCATGGAATTTGAAACAGATGCCAGCGTAGCCTTGACTTTTTTTGACGATGCTTTGGTGGAAGCTGATGAGGAAGTCTTGGACCGTTTGGGTGAATTACCTCATTTAACAGCTGCCATTCGTCAGGCAAAAATCAAAAAAGCCCACTATCTAGGGGCTGATGTGGAGAAGGCATTGACCAATCTCGGTGAAGTTTTCTACAGTCCGCAGGACATTTATACTAAGATGCGAGCTGGGGATTTTGAAATGGCTGACTTTGAAGCTCATGGCAAGACCTATAAAAACAGCTTTGTGACCTATGAGAATTTCTACCAAAACCATGAGGATGCTGAGGTTCGTGAGAAATCTTTCCGTTCCTTCTCAGAGGGACTCCGTAAGCACCAGAATACAGCAGCTGCAGCCTATCTAGCTCAGGTTAAGTCTGAAAAACTCTTGGCTGATATGAAGGGATATGACTCTGTCTTTGATTATCTTCTAGCTGAGCAAGAAGTGGACCGTGCCATGTTTGACCGACAGATTGACCTCATCATGAAGGACTTTGCACCAGTCGCTCAGAGATACCTCAAGCATGTTGCCAAGGTGAATGGTCTTGAAAAGATGACCTTTGCTGACTGGAAATTGGACTTGGACAGCGCCCTCAATCCTGAAGTGACCATTGATGATGCCTATGATTTGGTCATGAAGTCGGTAGAACCTTTGGGGCAAGAATATTGTCAGGAAGTTGCTCGCTATCAAGAAGAGCGCTGGGTTGACTTTGCGGCCAATAGTGGCAAGGATTCTGGTGGATATGCGGCGGATCCATATCGCGTGCATCCTTATGTCCTCATGAGCTGGACTGGTCGTTTGAGCGATGTTTATACCTTGATTCATGAAATCGGGCATTCTGGTCAATTCATCTTTTCAGATAATCATCAAAGCTACTTTAATGCCCACATGTCGACCTACTATGTTGAAGCGCCGTCAACTTTCAATGAATTGCTTCTCAGTGATTACTTGGAGCACCAATCTGACGACCCTCGTCAAAAACGCTTCGCTCTGGCTCACCGCTTAACAGACACCTACTTCCATAACTTTATTACGCACCTCTTGGAAGCAGCCTTCCAGCGTAAGGTGTATACATTGATTGAAGAAGGAGAAACCTTCGGGGCAAGCAAACTCAATAGCATTATGAAGGAAGTTTTGACGGATTTCTGGGGAGATGCCATTGAGATTGACGACGATGCGGCTTTGACTTGGATGCGACAAGCTCACTACTACATGGGTTTGTATAGCTACACTTACTCAGCTGGACTTGTGATTTCGACTGCAGGTTACCTTCATCTGAAACATTCAGAAACTGGAGCTGAAGACTGGCTCAATCTCCTCAAATCAGGAGGTAGCAAGACACCGCTTGAGTCAGCCATGATCATTGGTGCTGATATTTCAACAGATAAACCACTCCGTGATACCATCCAATTCTTGTCTGACACAGTTGATCAGATCATCGCCTACAGCGCCCAGTTGGGAGAGTAAAGGTATCTGGTGTCGGATTTAAGGACGGTTTATTGATAATATGAATACACAAAAATCACCTGTTTTAGGTGATTTTTTTATACTTTAAAAATTTATTCAAATTTCCCTTTATTGGCTTCATTTGCTACCTTCATGCTAATTTGTAAAAGGTTGGCGAGATTTTCATTATCCAGGCTAGCTTCTCCATTATTATCCACTTTTATGGCGAGGTAATGAGTGCTGCGATCAAGATAATCCATTCCCTCTAAATCTACGTAATTGTCAGCTTTAAAATCGAGAGCTGCTAATTGATAAACAAATCGAATATTTAGAGCTTTAGCGTAGTCTGTATTTAGAATTTTTTGTTGTTCTTCAATCAAGCCTTGGAAGAAATCTAAATCATTTTGATGATAAGAAGCCTTCACTTCGTATTGGTAGGTGTCTACAGCTGGGGATATAAATTTCAAATAAACCAAGTCACCTTCTACCTTATAATCTTCAAGAGTATAGGCTCCTGCTTTTCCTAGAGCATTGGTATTGACCTTGAAAAACATAGGTGCATAAATTTTGAGAGGATATTTTTCTCCCTTATACTCAAAGATGGTATCATTTGAAAAATTCGGATGGATTTTAGTCAACTCAGGGACTAAATATTCGTTCCAAATCTTATCAAATAACTCTTCTTGATTGCTAGCACCCGATGCTTTCACAACTAGGTCAAGATTTTCTTGATTGACAAAGACAGCATCCACTAATTTGAGGGCTGTTTGAACCTTAGAATCTGAAATTTCCTTTTTCTTTTTTTCAAGATTCTCAGCCGCCTCTTTAGTGCGATCTAAAGTTTTATTAAATTGACTGCCACTGTTGGTTTCAACAAAGGTTCTCTCATAGTTTGTAGGTTCAACTTTGGCATTCCAGTCAAATGAAGCAGCATGACCGGTTACATCTTTCTTATGGTAGGTTGCCATCTCTGTATTCGTTGTATTTTCTGTATTGTTTGTAGCAGTGTTTGATGATTTAGATGAACAGCCAACGAGGCCAAATGCTAAAATTGTAGCAGTGGTTAGAAAATAAACTCTAAACTTTTTTCTCATGGTAGTCTCCTTTTCCAAAAACGTTTATTGTATATTATCAATTATACCATTCTATTCAATTTTTTGTATGATTTATTAGAAAATGTTTGATTGATCACTGCATACTTTTAAGAAGCGGGCTTTCTATAAAACTTTCCAATCAATTTTCTTGAAACCCTTTCCTTCTTTTGATAGTCTAGTATCTAGTTTTTGAAAAAAGGAGAAAGAAAATGAAAAAATTTGTCGCTGAGTTAATCGGTACTTTCATGCTTGTGTTCATCGGAACAGGAGCTGTTGTTTTTTGAAATGGTCTTGATGGCCTTGGTCACCTTGGAATCGCCTTTGCCTTCGGTTTGGCCATCGTGGTTGCTGCTTACTCAATCGGAACTGTTTCAGGTGCTCACTTGAACCCAGCGGTTTCGATTGCTATGTTTGTAAACAAACGTTTGTCATCTTCAGAACTTGTAAACTACATCCTTGGACAAGTAGTTGGAGCCTTCATCGCTTCTGGCGCGGTCTTCTTCCTCTTGTCGAACGCAGGTATGTCAACTGCTAGTCTTGGTGAAAATGCCTTGGCAAACGGGGTTACTGTCTTTGGTGGTTTCTTGTTTGAAGTGATTGCAACCTTCTTGTTTGTCTTGGTTATTATGACCGTGACTTCAGAAAGCAAGGGAAATGGCGCGATTGCTGGTTTGGTAATCGGTTTGTCCTTGATGGCCATGATCCTTGTGGGATTGAACATCACTGGACTTTCAGTTAACCCAGCTCGTAGCCTGGCTCCTGCTGTATTGGTAGGTGGCGCAGCCCTTCAACAAGTATGGATTTTCATCCTTGCCCCAATCGTTGGTGGAGTTCTTGCAGCACTTGTTGCTAAAAATTTCCTTGGAACAGAAGAATAATTGAAACTAAAAAAGCCTTGCTCCTCAGTTTGAGGAACAGGGCTTTTTCGTATTTATACTTAATGAAAATCAAAGAGCAAACTAATAAACTATCCGCAGGTTGCTCAATATATTACTTTGAGGTTGTGGATAGAACTGACGAAGTCAGTAACCATACCTACGGCAAGGCGACGTTGACGAAGTTTGAAGAGATTTTCGAAGAGTATTAACGGTTGTCAATTTTCTCTGGATAAAGGTCGTGTTGGAAGAGGCGCTGTTCTGCCAAACCTTCATACTTAGTTCCAGGCTTACCGTAGTTGTAGTAGGGGTCAATTGAGATGCCACCGCGAGGTGTAAATTTTCCCCAAACCTCTAAATAGCGAGGGTTTAGCAAGTTAACCAAGTCTTTCCCGATGGTGTTGATACAGTTTTCGTGGAAATCTCCATGATTTCGGTAACTAAAGAGGTAGAGTTTGAGGGATTTTGACTCGACACAGAGCTTGTCAGGAATGTAGGAAATATAAATCGTCGCAAAGTCTGGTTGAGCAGTGATTGGACACAGTGAGGTAAATTCAGGACAGTTAAATTTGATGAAATAGTCATTTTCCACATGACGATTGTCAAAGGATTCGAGGACTTCTGGTTGATATTCGAAAATGTAGTTGGTTTCTTTGTTGCCTAGTAGGCTGAGGTTTTTCATTTCTTCTTGTTGTGACATGATTTTTTCTTTCTAATTTTAAACCCCACGTTGGTTATCGTAGAGGAGGGTATGGAGTTGAGGAAGGACGCGGACATTGCCCCAGCTATCGTCGGTAGCGACTCGTTCCCAGAGTTCTTTGAGGCGGTCCAGTTGGTCTTGGACAATATTACCCGTAGCCTTGGGCTCAGGATTTCCTGCTGATAAAAAGAGAACATCTGGTTGGTAACGTTCTTGTATGCCTCTGGCAAAGGCCAAATCTGCATCGTCAAAGACAGGGATTTTAAAGGTGACCTTGTCTGGATCAAGTTGGGAAACGATAAAGTCCAAGGTCTCAAAGTTGACTTCCATCTTGGATGAAGGAGGTTTGGGACTCAGAGTGACCTGGTCGATGTCTTTTAACCAATTTTGCCAGCGAGAGCCTTGAGTTTCAACAGCTAGAGTGACACCACGTTCCTTGAGTTTAGTGACCAATTCGGCCATGTTGGCTGCTAGGATAGCAGGATTACCCCCAGATAGGGTGACGTAGTCGTAGTTCCCCAATTTATCCAAGGCAGCAATAACCTCGTCAGCTGTCATACGAGTTGGCTTTTCAGAACCATCCCAAGTAAAGGCAGAATCGCACCAGTCGCAGTGGTAGTCGCAACCAGCAGTGCGGACAAACATGGTTTTCTGCCCGATTGCACGACCTTCGCCTTGAAAGGTTGGGCCAAAAATTTCCAAAACTGGTAGCTTGAGGACACGTTCCCTAGTCATCTAACCACTCCCGTCTAAACTCCGCAAAGGAAGTCGGAGTCTCATAGAGGCGAACGTATTCCAAACGGAGACCACGTTCGTCTGGCAACTCTTGACTCATGGTTTGGAAAATCCAGTAAACCATATTTTCAGCAGTTGTGTTCATATAGGGAAGAGTTTCGTTTAGATAACGATGATCTAGGTGGGGCTCTAAGAAATTCTTGTAGATCGCTTTGATATCTCCGAAATCGTAGGTCATGCCACGTTCATCTAAAAATCCACTGACAGCAATCTGCAGATGATAGGTGTGACCATGAAGGGATTTGCATTTTCCCTCATAGTGAAAGAGATGGTGGGCAGCATCGAAGGTAAACTCTTTTGATACCAAGGTTCTGTGAGGATTGTAGACCAGAGACTCCCCGGTTTCCTGTTTGATTTCTTTGGGTGCAAAAAACATTATGCCTCTCCTTTCTGTGAGAGATAAACATCTAGACCATGCTGACGTAGGTGGCAGGCTGGGCAATCTCCACAGCCACTTCCGATAATCCCGTTGTAGCAGGTTAAGGTCTTTTCACGAACATAGTCAAAGGCACCGAGTTGGTCAGCTAACTCCCAAGTTTCAGCCTTGTCTAGCCACATGAGAGGTGTTTGGATAACAAAGTCGTAATCCATAGCAAGGTTGAGGGTAACATTAAGGGATTTGACAAAGACATCTCGACAATCGGGGTAGCCTGAGAAGTCTGTCTCGCAGACACCTGTCACGATATCTTTAATGCCTCGTTGCTTAGCAAGGACTGCCGCAAAGGATAGAAAGAGGTGGTTTCGACCGTCAACAAAGGTATTGGGAACCTCTCCCTCTTTTTGCTCAATCTCCAGATCAGAAGTCAGGGCATTTTCAGTGATTTGCCCCAGCAGAGACATATCTAGGATATGATGACGAATTCCTTGTTCCTCAGCGATTTCTTTGGCCACTTGAATTTCGAGGTGATGACGCTGACCATAGGCAAAGGTAACTGCTTCGACCGTTTCATAGTGTTCTTTAGCCCAAAAGAGGCAGGTTGTAGAATCTTGACCGCCACTAAAGACGACCAAGGCTGATTGACGTTTCATAGTACTCCTTCCAAAATGGGAAATGTTCAGAGCACGCAAAAAGCTCCCTTGAGGGAGCTAAAAAATACCAAGTACAGGTTTTTTTTAGCGATGGCATGTCCCAAACATCGTAATATTCTACCTACAGTCTAGCATATTTTTTGAAAAATGGCAAAGGGCAAGAAAAAGAGACCAAAGCAAGTACTTGGTCTCTCGTTTGATTAGCTCAATTCAGCAACGATGGCCTTGATTTGTTCTGCTGTGTGAACACCAGCAACTTGTTTCACTACTTGGCCGTCTTTTTTGAAGAGAAGGGTTGGGATAGACATGATTCCAAAAGCACGAGCTGTGTTTGGATTTTCATCAACGTCCATTTTAACGATTTTCAAGACATCTTCTGAAAGTTCTTCAGATAATTTATCCAAGATTGGACCTTGCATACGACATGGACCACACCAAGTTGCCCAGAAGTCTACCAAGACCAAACCGTCTTTTGTTTCTTGTTCGAATGTTGCATCTGTAATTGCTTTTGCCATTGTATTTCTCCTTTTTTAGTTATATTGGCTTAAATCTTGTTTCATGAGATAGAAGAAGACGTCTCCATAAGTCCCATGGTAGTCCAAATCATGACCGTTATAAGTCAATTTTTGGACAGGGTAGTAGTCTGCGACGCCGATAAGGCAAGCTTGTTGTGAACGATCAAAATCTTCATAAGACTCAAAAGTTACAGTTCTTTCGTTCTTGCTGGCATCTAGATAGGTAATTTCAATCATGTTTAAAACTCCTTTGTTTAATGATGACTTTATTTTACTCCTTGTAAAAGAGAATGTCAAGAAAAATGATTGCGCACGCAACTTTTTTCTAAAATCATCTTAAATCAAGAAATCCAAACCAGTTTCCAAGCTTTCTTCAACAGCCTTTTGTAGTGTGGCCAGTGTATTTTGTCCATCACTTGTCAGGCAGATAAAGCTAGAACGCCTATCTTGATCACAACACCTGCGACTAAGTAGACCGCAATTTTTGGCTTCCAAGCGAGCCACCATCCGAGAAACAGCGCTCGGGCTCAGATGAAGCTTATCTGGCAGGTCAATCTGGCGTAGAGATTTTTCTTGAGCCAAGTCCAGATAGTAGAGCAGGTAGAACTCTTTCAAGGTCAGACTTTGCTCGCTCTGCTGGGCAACAGTCTCTTCCAAGAGACTTTCAATTTCTTTCTGACGCCGATTGAAGTCAAACCATTTTTCCAAATAGGTCATAGTATCTCCTTTCTTTTTAGAGTTATAACATAGAAGAATGTCCATTATCGGACAGTCTCTGCATCACAAGATGATTGCGCATGCAATAATTATACTACTTTTCAAGAATGCTGGCAAGAAGGACGCTGGAATATTTTATCCTAAATCATGCCTGTTTTAACAAGTCAAGAATTGTTTGTATCCCCTTTCCTCTCTAATTTTTAATGACTCTTGTGCATTTCCTTGAAATTTTCTGAAAAAAGAGTAAACTGGTATGCAAGAAGTCTATTTCGTGGAGTTTAGGATGAAATTATATGTTCAATTAATGATTCTCTTTGTGATTTCTCTAATCGGAGAGGGGATCTCTAGTTTCTTTCATTTGCCCATCCCAGGCAGTATTATCGGCTTGATTATTCTCTTTCTAGCCCTACAATTTAAGTGGCTGAGAACCAGGCATGTCAACATGGTGGGGAATTTCTTGCTGGCCAATATGACCATTCTCTTTTTGCCACCAGCAGTGGGAATCATGGAGAAGTTTGATGTGATTGCTCCCTATCTTTTGCCAATTGTTTTGATTGTCTTTTTTGCAGCAGTCATCAATATTATCCTCATAGCCTTGGTAGTTCAGTTCATCAAGAGACGGTTTGAGGGAGATTATGAGAAAGGAGATGCCAAATGAGTGAATTTGTTTCCAATCCCCTGTTTGGGCTTGCCCTGTCTATCCTAGCCTATCTAGTAGGAATGCTGATTTACAGACGTTTTCCCCATCCATTGACAACGCCCTTGCTTTTGTCAGCTGTTTTCATTATCATCTTTCTAAAGGTGACGGGGATTTCTTACCAAGATTACTACCAGGGTGGGGTTTATCTGAACAACTTGATTGTCCCATCGACCGTGGCTCTAGGGATTCCGCTTTATAAGAGTTTTCACTTGATGAAGCACCATGCTCGGAGTATTCTCTTTGGAAGTCTGTTAGCGGTAGTGGTCAATACCTCTTTCACGGCCCTTGTAGCTAAGATTTTTGGAATGGACTTTTTCCTAGCCATTTCACTCTTTCCTAAGTCAGTGACAACCGCCATGGCAGTAGGAATTACAGAAAAATTGCAAGGTTTGACGACTGTGACCTTGGTCGTTGTAGTCGCAACTGGGATTTTAACCAGTGTCATCGGACCAACACTTTTGAAGTGGTTGAAAATTGACGACCCAGTAGCTGTTGGTCTTTCCCTTGGAGGAACAGGTCACGCAGTTGGAACGGGAACAGCCTTTCGATACGGTTCTGTAGCAGGAGCCATGGGTGGTTTGGCTATCGGTGTCACCGGTATTCTCTATGTCTTTGTCAGCCCTATTGTGGCCAGTTTGATATTGAGTTAAAAAAATTAACGGCAAAATTTCGAAATTTTAAAAATTTTTCAAAAAAATACTTGACAATCTACATGAGAAGATATACAATGAAGCCAGAGAAAACGGATACAAAATAATTTTTACTTAACAGTATATGAGATTTTTCTTTTCTATAAAAGAATTATACGTATAATAAATTTTTTAAAAAAGTAGGGAGAGCGATGCTTAATTTGACTGATGTTATCAAAGTTGTTAAAAAAGGTCACCTAGCCTCAGTACAGCAGCATCCAGATAAATGCCCAGGGCGTTATCGTTAGATTGCCTTGAGTTGCTTATGTAAAAGCGATAATTTATCACTTTACTATTATAATGATGAGGCTGAGGGGGATACCCTCAGCCTTTTTAAAGCTGGAGATAAGTTATGGAAACAATTTATTCTTTTTCTACAGATGATGTAGTTTATTTAAAAAATTTATATACAGGATCTATTTGTGAGATTGATGAGGAACTATTCAAGAAGTTATCTTTAAAAGAATTTCCTTACTTGATAAGTGAGATTGATAAACAAGTGCCCTTTGTTCACTCTAAACGAATAGTAGAGGGAGATGAATTATCACTATATATAGTTACAACTATGTCGTGTAACTTGACTTGCTCTTATTGTTTTGAGAATGATAAGGATAGGAAACCGTTCTTAAGTAGTAAGTATGACGGTAAAAAGATTGTGAATTTTATATTAGATGAACTCAATTTTAAGAAGTATAAATCTCTGGATATCTGTTTTACAGGTGGTGAACCATTATATAACTTTCAGTTTATACGAAATTTATGTGAAACTTTAGATGAGAAACTAGCTATTCCTATTTCGTATACTTTGATTACAAATGGAACGATATTCACAAATAAAATAATGTCTTTTCTTGACTGTCATAATTTCGCTATTCAAGTTTCTTTTGATGGTGATGAGCACTATCATAACCTAGAAAGATGCAATCGATTAGGGAAAGGAACTTATCATAGAATCATAAATAACTTGTCAGTTATGTTGGAAAAGTATAAAAATTTATCCATTCAGGCTAGAGTTAACATATCTAAAAGAAATTATATATCTATCCAGAAATTATTTTTAGATTTAAAAAAGTATACAGAATTTGAAAATTTTAATCTTTATTTTGATTTTGTAGCTGTACCTAACGATTCAATTTTATATATTGATAGTGAAACTAAAAAGAAGATTTGTCTAGATTTATTGCTGTTTTTATCAAAGGAAAATATACCGTATTATCATGATTTAAAAATAGGAGGGTACTGTATGTTCAAAAATCAAGATTCTCTTACAATTCATGCCAACGGTAACTTATATAAATGTTATTCATTAGTAGGGAATGAAAACTATCAGTTGGGAAGTATTGGTCAAGTTACTAATGAATTAACAGGTCTGGGAAGCATGTGTCCTTATAAAGATTGTGCTTATTATGAATTTTGTTATGGAGGTTGCCCATTTAATACATTTGTAAATAATGGGAAGATGGAACGCGATTGTCAGTTTGACTATTTAGAGTGGTTTCACAAGATTGTATTTTTAGATGAATTAGGATTATTGACAAAGGAGGATGTTGAAGGGACTATCCAACATATATCTGTTCATAAAATATATGTTGATAAAAATTTAACTATGGAGGCATGCAGATGAAAAGATTGTTATCCTATAACAATAAAGTGCTATTTCTAAAAAGCTTTATTTTGAATACCCTTGTTACTATACTAACTGTAGCTATTCCTTATATTAGTAAGTTATTTATTGACCATATTCTATCTCAGAAAGTTCATGCTATGATTGTTTACGGGGTGCTTTATGTAGGAATTTCTCTGTTTATTCAAGTTTTATATTATTTTTGTGATGTGCTTCAAGGAGAATCAGAATCGTATGTTTGGCAGAATATTTGCCAAAAAACTGCTGAAAATATCCAGCTCTATGATATGGTAGAGACAGAATTGTCTGAAGCTACCATTACACAAGAATTAGGGCAGACCTATGAGCTGTTAAAACGATTTTTTAACGAATATCCTGTTGCTCTTCTCCTGTACTTGATACGAGCACTTGTGATTATAGGGATTTTATGGAGTATTTCTCCTACTATTGCTGTGATGATAGGTATTTTGATACCTGTATTTATCTTTATTTCGCAGAAATATAGTGGACGACTATCTAAGCTTGGTTCCGATACAGTGAATTGTATGAAGGATATACGCGATTATCTAGTGGATAGCTATAAACTCATGCCTAGTATGCGATTTTCAGCTCATTCTAGCTTGATTGATTTCTCTCCCTTGGTGAAAAAATATATTTTATGTAAAAATAAGGAAGTGAGAATGACTTCTTTATTTGAAAATTTTCTTTCCTATGCATTTTTGAATTTTATGATTATGATGACGACGATTATATCAGGTTATCAGACTTATAAAGGTTGGATTACGATTGGTGATCTAATGGCTATCCAACTATATATTTCACAATTTTGGACACCTATTGAATACTTCCTTGATGTTTATAAGGAGTACTCGGGAAGTAAGAAAATTATCGAAAATTTTATCAATTTTTTGGAACCTGTTCAGATTTCGTATGAGTCTATTCCAATTTTAGAGATAGTCTTAGAAAAGTATGTTAGCTTGGGGAGAGATGGTGAAGAACTGCATGAGCCACTAACAACTCGTTTAGAAAAAGGACATATTTATCGTATTGTTGGAGAAAATGGTGTTGGTAAGACGCGACTGATTTTAGCGATAGTAGGTTACAGCATGAATTATCATGGTGAGATTTACTTACCTAATTATAGAAAGAATTCGAATTTTTCATACTGCCCTGCAGAACCTATTGCGAGTCGATTTTATAAAAATGAATTGAGTCAAGGTGCATCCATGGGACAACTAAAATTGTTGCAGTTGCAAGAAGCAGTAGCGGTGGAGAAAGATGTTTATATTTTTGATGAGCCAAGTAATTTTTTAGATTCACAAAACAAGAAAAAAGTCGTGCAAATCCTGTCCGACTTGTTAGCAAAACAAAAGTTAGTGATTTTGATTAGTCATGATGATGATTTAGTCGATTTTCCAACAGAAGTTATCACTCTTCAATCATGTGACAGTGAGTAAGGAAAAGTATAACTTTATTGAGTTTAAGAAATAGATTAGTAAGAATAGACTGGGTAAAAAGTCTTTAAAATCAGAAAAATGCATAATATCAGGTGTGCAAAAACTTGATATTATGCGTTTTATTTTGGTAATATTAATTCATTTTCTCCTGAAATTGAGTTTTTGCCTAGCCTTCTTTTTAAATCGTATGTTATAGACTATTACTTTTCTCTGCTTAAATGAATGACTTGGTCATAGTGTTTTAAGTCTTCTTCCGTATAGTGGTGAATGACTTCAATGACTGTCTGAGGTAGGGAGAAGAGCAAGTCGCTAATTTTTCTGCTATTTTCCAAGTCAAGATTGGCCTTAATTTCATCTGCTAAGATGAGTTGGCTATCGTGGTAGAGGGCACGAGCGATTTCAAGGCGTTGTTTCTCGCCACCAGATAGACTATCATTACTGAGTGTTCGATTTTCCAAATGTTCTAATCCTGTTTTTTTGAGGATGTAATTTAAACATTCCTCCTTTTTATCCAGTCCTAGAAGGATATTGTCTTCCAGAGAGAGCGTGTCAAAGTAATGGCTATCTTGGAGGATATAGGAGCTGATGCCCGTGATTTCTTGACGTGATAGCTTTTGACCAGCAAAGCTAATCTGTCCACTTGTCGGTGTCTCTTCTCCATGAATGATATTGAGCAGGGTTGTCTTACCAGAGCCACTTTCCCCGATAATGGCAATTTTTTCTCCTTGCTTAATGTACATGGAAATCGGAGACAGGAGGCTATTCCCATCTTTTTCTAGGGAGATGGTGTTAAGCTGGATAGGGAAAATATTTTCTATGCTTCTAGGCGAGATGAAGTTAGACTGGCCCAAAAGTTTTTGGTATTTGTTGAGAAGAGTTCTATTCGCTTTTCGGGTGTTGGTAAAGTAAGCCAACTCTTGGAATTGATAGCCGATATTATGGGAAACCAGATAGATGGCCACAAAACTCGCCGCATCTAAATAATTATAGTAGGTCATAAAGCCACCGATGACGATAGGTGTGACAGAACAAAAGGCATCGATGCTATTGATCAAGAGACTGTTTAAAGTGCGTTGCTTTTCATAGTTGATTTCGGCATCTAGACTGGTTTGTAATTGCTTTTGATAGCGAGCAAAAAAGTAGTCTTGCCCCTGATAATGGCGAATTTGTTGGCTACCACCAATAAAATTTGTCAAGCTTGCTAAGTAGCTTTGGTTAACAGTTGACCGCTTTTCAGAAAGTGAATCCAAGCGCTTTGATCCGATAGCACTGCAGAGAACAGGAAAGGAGTAGAAGAGGATGAAAATCAAGCCCAGGTAAAAATTGGTCCACAGGGCATAGAGAATGGACACAGTGGTGAAGCCAAGGGAAGAAATGATGATGACCGTTGGCTCAATATAGTTTTCTTCTAGTTGCTTGACGTCGTTTTCTAGGTCAGACAAAATATCCTTTTCATCAATCTCATAACTGTTTAAAAATCGCTTGAAAATAGCACTCTTGATTCCATATTTGAAATCGGTAATCAAACGGGCATAGTAATAGCGTTTCCCAGCTAAGCCTAGTAAGAGGATGAGGTTTCCAAGGATTCCCAAAATCAAGACTTTCCAAAGAAGGCCTAGTTCTTGATTGGTAAAACTAGCAACAATATTTTGAACAAGTGCTGGTGTGATAATTGCTTCCAGCCAAGTAACGACAATAGAAAAGAAGTAAAGTACGAGGTGTTTCTTAGTAACAAATCTTCTCAGCATAAAGAGTTGACCTCCTTATCGATATACATGTAATTAGTTTTAAAGTCATTATACTCCTTTTTATTAAATACTTCATATAAAAATGGAATGATTGAGGTCGAAAAAAGTCTAGCGAGTTATTGTCGCTAGACTTTAAAACTATTGCAAATTAACCTTGTTTTTCAAAATATAGTAGGTTCCGAGGTAAAAGATAGCTATGAATATGAGTTCTTCAACAATGCCTACGCTTGCTCCCATATAGAAATTATCATTGAATCCTGCAAGTGAATTAATATAGAAGTTAGTACTGGTATTGAAGAAAACTTCAATAAATCCAATGACGATTTGGATACCGATGTAGGCTGCAACAGCGAGTGCTGTACGGTATTCATTGAAAAGTTGTCCGATGGAAATAGCCAAGTAGATGCAGAGGATTCCAGAAATGGTATTTAGTAGGAAGGATAAGACAGTAAGACCAAAGCCGGTAAAATGTTCTGCAACAAATGACAGAAGAGTAGAAAGTTGAACTTCATCAGAATTTGTTGATAATAAGATAATATAGACACATAGGAGTAAGACAGCAGTGCTAATCAACGACCAGATAAAGGCACCGATTAGTTTGGCTGTGATGATATGGTGTTCAGAAACTGGCAAGGTTAAAGTCAGATAGCCTTGTCGGTCATAGACACTTCCTTTGAATCGTTTAATAATCAAGAAGATAGTTGAAATCACAAGTGTAACCATCAAACCACCAAAGACAGTAGATAGAAAAAAAAGTAGAACAGATAGATTTTTTTCAGGTAGTTTGATTAAGGATTGTGTCTGAATTCCAATAAGAACAGAGAGGAAGAGAACAGCACCATAAAGAGCTAAATACCACTTGTTAACATTTTTAAATTCGTAGCGAACTAAATTCCAAAACATAATAATCTCCTTTGCTTAGGCCTTAAATTCCTGACGGAAGAGTTGGTCAATGGATTCACCTGACTCATAGCGAATATCATCGACATTTCCTTGACGGACAACTTTTCCGTCTTTGAGGAAGACAATTTCATCCAAGATTGGCTCGATATCAGAAATCAAGTGGGTAGAAATCAAAACGGTAGAAGTTGGGGAGTAGTTATTGATAATGGTATTGAGGATATAATCACGGGCTGCTGGGTCCACCCCGCCAATTGGTTCGTCCAAAACGTAGAGGCGGGCATCACGACTCATAACCAAAATCAGTTGTACCTTTTCCTTGTTTCCTTTTGATAATTTCTTGAGACGACTATTTTCATCAATACCGAGGTCTGAAAGTAGATGATGGGCGCGTTCAAGATTGAAATCTTTATAGAAGGTCTTGAAGTAGGTTAGGGCTTCTTTGACCTTCATTTGCTCATTGAGATAGGTCGTATCCGGCAAATAAGCCACGATGGCCTTGGTTGCTGGGCTTGGGTCCATATCGTTGATGAGGATACGTCCTTGATCTGGTTGTAAGAGGCCATTGATTAGTTTAATCAGGGTTGTTTTTCCTGAGCCGTTTGGCCCAAGAAGACCAACAATTTTTCCAGCTGGGATGTCAAGAGAAACATTTTCAAGGGCTGGGGTTGCTCCATAAGATTTGGATACATTTTCAAATGCTAGTAATGACATAGGCTTAAACTCCTTTAATATAATCGCCGACTACGCCTGGTAGTTCTTCTTTTTCATAGCCAAAATGGGTCATGGAGGAAACGAAGTGTTCCAATTCTTCTTCGGATAATTGTTTGCGCGATTGGGCGATTAGCTCCTTATCCTCAGTCACAAATCGTCCAGTTGTTCGCTTGCTGTAGACAAATCCTTCTCGTTCAAGGTCTGACAAGGCTCTTTGGATGGTGTTGGGATTGACACCAGTCTCGCTAGCCAGGTCTCTCACGGTTGGAAGTTGTTGATTGGGTTCCAGTGTATGGGAAACAATCTGAAGCTTGATTTTCTCCATAATCTGTAAATAGATGGGTTTTTTGTTGTCAAATGTCCAGGACATCTTGGTCTCCTTTCTTTTATCTCTTTGTCTTAATTAAATAATACAACAAAACAAAAAACTTGTCAAGCAAAAAGAAGAATTGTTTTGGGAATCGCTTAAAAAATGGTATAATGAAAAGAAAACGATAAGGAGGGAAAGGATGCGTTGTCCAAAATGTGGGGCTACCAAGTCAAGTGTTATCGATAGTCGCCAAGCAGAAGAAGGGAACACCATTCGTAGAAGACGCGAGTGCGACGAATGCCAACACCGTTTTACAACTTACGAACGAGTAGAAGAAAGAACCTTAGTGGTTGTTAAAAAAGATGGCACACGGGAACAATTCTCCAGAGATAAAATCTTTAATGGAATTATCCGCTCAGCCCAGAAACGTCCTGTGTCAAGTGATGAAATCAACATGGTAGTCAATCGTATCGAACAGAAACTCCGTGGTCGAAATGAAAATGAAATTCAAAGTGAGGACATTGGTTCCCTCGTCATGGAGGAGTTGGCTGAGTTGGATGAGATTACCTATGTACGTTTTGCCAGTGTCTATCGTAGTTTTAAGGATGTCAGTGAGTTAGAGAGCTTGCTCCAACAAATCACCCAGTCCTCTAAAAAGAAAAAGGAAAGATAAATGAAGCCAATTGACCGTTTTTCTTATCTAAAGAATAATCGGGTGTCGCAAGATACCTCATCTCTGGTACAGTGCTACCTCCCGATTATCGGTCAGGAGGCACTGAGCCTTTATCTTTATACGATTAGTTTTTGGGATAATGGCAGAAAGGAATATCTTTTTTCAAGCATTCTCAACCATCTTAACTTTGGGATGGATAGACTGATAAAATCCCTGAAAATCCTATCTGCTTTCAATCTCTTGACCCTCTATCAAAAGGGGGATGTTTATCAGCTAGCCCTCCATGCTCCTCTTTCAAGTCAGGACTTCTTGGAGCATCCTGTTTATCGCAGACTTTTGGAGAAAAAGATTGGCGATGCAGCTGTGGAGGATTTGAAAGTTGAAAGTGCTGATGGTGAAGAAATACCTGTCTCACTCAATCAAGTCTTTCCAGACCTGGCAGAACTGGGAAGTCAAGAAAACCTTGGTCTCAAGAAGAAAGTGGCCAACGATTTTGACTTAGACCATTTTCGTCAGCTTATGGCTCGAGATGGGCTTCGCTTTGCGGATGAGCAGTCTGATGTCTTAAACCTCTTTGCCATTGCCGAGGAGAAGAAATGGACTTGGTTTGAAACCTATCAATTGGCTAAGTCAACAGCTGTTTCCCAGGTTATTTCAACCAAACGTATGCGGGAAAAAATTGCTCAAAAACCTGTTTCCTCTGACTTTAGTCCTAAGGAAGCAACCATTATCAAAGAAGCCAAAAGTAAAACGGCCCTGCAGTTCTTGGCAGAAATCAAGCAAACACGCAAGGGGACCATTACCCAAACAGAAAGAGAACTCTTGCAACAGATGGCTGGCTTGGGCTTGCTGGACGAAGTTATCAATATCATTCTCTTATTGACCTTTAATAAGGTAGATTCGGCAAACATCAATGAGAAATATGCCATGAAAGTGGCCAATGACTATGCCTATCAAAAGATTCATTCGGCAGAAGAGGCAGTCTTGCGCATCCGTGAACGTGGGCAAAAAGCAAAAACACAAAAACAGAATCAGACTGCCCCAGCAAAAACCAATGTTCCTAAATGGAGTAATCCTGAATATAAAAATACGTCATCCGCTGAGGAATTAGAAGAGATGGAACGCCAAACCCTAGAATTATTAGCAAAATTAGATAACGGAGGTGATTAGATGGAAAGTGTCGGAGATGTACTCAAACGTCAACCAAGTCGTTTTCACTATCAAGATTTGGTCCAGAAAATCATGAAGGATCCTGATGTTGCGGCCTTTGTCCAGCAAGAATCCCTCAATCAGGACGAGTTGAATCGTAGTATTTCCAAGTTTAACCAATACATCACTGAGAGAGATAAATTCCTCCGAGGAGATACAGATTATATTGCCAAAGGCTACAAGCCTATACTAGTCATGAACCATGGCTATGCGGATGTTTCTTATGAAGAAACTCCTGAACTAATCGCAGCTGAAAAAGAAGCGGCTATCAAGAAACGTCTCAACTTAATTAATTTTCCATCTAGCCTGAAAAATGTCAGTTTTTTAGATGTTTATCGTGATGATGTTCAGCGTATAACTGTTCTAAAAAGAATGATAGAATTTGTTAACGATTACCCCAATAATTTGAAAGGTCTTTACTTGTATGGAGACTTTGGTGTGGGGAAAAGTTTCATGGTGGCTGCTCTAGCCCATGATTTATCAGAAAAACGTGGTGTTTCATCAACTCTCCTCCACTATCCTAGCTTTGTCATAGATGTCAAAAATGCTATCGGTGATGGCAATGTCAAGACCTTGGTGGATGAGCTTAAACTTTCTGAAGTCCTGATTTTAGATGATATTGGTGCCGAGCAATCAACAGCTTGGGTGCGGGATGAAATCCTACAAGTTATTCTCCAATATCGGATGCAGGAAAATTTACCGACCTTTTTCACCTCCAACTTCAACTTTGAAGAATTGGAGCAGCATTTCGCTAAAGGGAAACATGGAAATGACGAAACCTGGGAAGCCAGACGCGTCATGGAACGCATCCGTTATTTGGCTGAGGAGACTCGTTTAGAAGGAGTGAACCGTCGATGACAGAAACGATTAAACTGATGAAAGCTCATAAGTCTGTTCGAAGATTTAAGGAGCAAGTCATCCCTCAGGAGGATTTGACTGAAATCCTGACAGCAGCCCAGATGGCCTCGTCTTGGAAGAATTTTCAATCCTACTCTGTGATTGTGGTACGAAGTCAAGAAAAGAAAGATGCCTTGTATGAATTGGTACCTCAAGAAGCCATTCGACAGTCAGCTGTTTTCCTTCTCTTTGTCGGAGACTTGAACCGTGCAGAAAAGGAAGCACGACTCCATACGGATACCTTCCAACCTCAAGGTGTAGAAGGTCTCTTGATTAGTTCGGTCGATGCGGCTCTTGCTGGCCAAAATGCTCTACTAGCAGCTGAAAGCTTGGGCTATGGCGGTGTCATTATTGGATTGGTGCGGTACAAGTCAGAAGAAGTAGCAGAACTCTTTAATTTGCCTGACTACACCTATCCTGTCTTTGGGATGGCACTAGGACTACCAAATGAAGAACATGAAGTCAAACCTCGCTTGCCATTGAATCAAGTGGTATTTGAGGAAGAATATCAGGAACAAACAGTTGATGTGATTGAGGCTTATGACCGTGTACAGGCTGACTATGCTGGGGCGCGTGCAACCACAAGCTGGAGTCAGCGCCTAGCAGAACAGTTTGGTCAAGCTGAACCAAGCTCAACTAGAAAAAATCTTGAACAGAAGAAGTTATTGTAGAAAGTGAGAAATTATGGCCCTACCAACTATTGCCATTGTAGGACGTCCCAATGTTGGGAAATCAACCCTATTTAATCGGATCGCTGGTGAGCGAATCTCCATTGTAGAAGATGTCGAAGGAGTGACACGTGACCGTATCTATGCAACGGGTGAGTGGCTCAATCGTTCCTTTAGCATGATTGATACAGGAGGAATCGATGATGTCGATGCTCCTTTCATGGAACAAATCAAGCACCAGGCAGAAATTGCCATGGAAGAAGCAGATGTTATCGTCTTTGTCGTGTCTGGTAAGGAAGGAATTACTGATGCAGATGAATACGTAGCTCGTAAGCTTTATAAGACCCACAAACCAGTTATTCTTGCGGTTAACAAGGTGGATAACCCTGAGATGCGAAATGATATCTATGATTTCTATGCTCTCGGTTTGGGTGAACCACTGCCTATCTCATCTGTCCATGGTATCGGTACAGGGGATGTGCTAGACGCCATCGTAGAAAATCTTCCAAATGAATATGAAGAAGAAAATCCAGATGTGATTAAGTTTAGCTTGATTGGTCGTCCTAATGTTGGAAAATCAAGCTTGATCAATGCTATCTTGGGTGAAGACCGTGTCATTGCTAGTCCCGTTGCTGGAACAACTCGTGACGCCATCGATACACACTTTACAGATACAGATGGTCAAGAGTTTACCATGATTGATACGGCTGGTATGCGTAAGTCTGGTAAGGTTTATGAAAATACTGAGAAATACTCTGTCATGCGTGCCATGCGTGCTATTGACCGTTCAGATGTGGTCTTAATGGTCATCAATGCGGAAGAAGGCATTCGTGAATACGATAAGCGTATCGCAGGATTTGCCCATGAAGCTGGTAAAGGGATGATTATCGTGGTCAATAAGTGGGATACACTTGAAAAAGACAACCACACTATGAAAAACTGGGAAGAAGATATCCGTGAGCAGTTCCAATACTTGCCTTACGCACCGATTATCTTTGTATCAGCTTTGACCAAGCAACGTCTCCACAAACTGCCTGAGATGATCAAGCAAATCAGCGAAAGTCAAAATACACGTATTCCATCAGCTGTCTTGAACGATGTGATTATGGATGCTATTGCCATCAACCCAACACCGACAGACAAAGGAAAACGCCTCAAGATTTTCTATGCGACTCAAGTGGCAACCAAACCACCAACCTTTGTTATCTTTGTAAACGAAGAAGAACTCATGCACTTTTCTTACCTGCGTTTTTTGGAAAATCAAATCCGCAAGGCCTTTGTCTTTGAAGGAACACCAATCCATCTCATCGCAAGAAAACGTAAATAAAAAAGTAGAATCTGGAATGACATTTCCAGATTTTTTTGATAGAATGAAGTTGAAGAAAACGCTATCAAAAAGAGGTGTTGATGATGGAACATTTTTTTAAATTGTTAATCTTATTACCCTGTTTTTACTTTTTCAGCTGGATTGAAAAGGCCAACAGAGATAGTAAATTTTTCCCAATTTTTTACTATTTTTACTGGATTTACATCACCCTCTATGCTCTTTTTAGCCTTGCTTGGACAGTTTTTTCAGTCTTGTTTTTCAATATCGTCTTGAGAAATGTGGCAGACATCAAGTCTTTGGGCATTTGGCTATTATTACTACTTATTGCTTTTTCCAGTTCTTGGTTAACCTATATCTTTTTCAAAAAAATGCTTCGCTTGAGACGGGAACTGGGGAAGTCTAAAGGTGGAAGGCATTGATTTATATTGGTAAGAACATTTAATAGAACGAAACTAAAGAAAACAATTTCAAAGAGGAGGTGTCGATGATGAAACTGTCGTTTAATTGGTTTCATTTGATACTCTTATTTCCTTGTTTATATTTTTTCTATTGGATAGACAATGCTGACAGAAACAGTAAAATTTTCCCCATCTTATACTATTTTTACTGGATTTATATTTCCCTTTTAGCTCTGTTTAGCATGGATATGACAATTTTTTCATTCTTATTTTTCCCTTTTGTTCTAGATTATGTATCAGATGCTAGTGATTGGGGTGTTTGGTTGCTTCTGATAGTCTTATCTCTAGGCAGTGACTGGTTAACCTATATCTTTTTCAAAAAAATGTTTCGCTTGAGACGAGAACTAGGGGAGTCTAACGGTGGGAGGCATTGATTTATACTCTTCGAAAATCAAATTTAAACCACGTCAACATCGCCTTGCCGTACTCAAGTACAGCCTGCGGCTAGTTTCCTAGTTTGCTCTTTGATTTTCATTGATTATTATATTACTTTCTATTTGTAGGAGGTTGCTTATGGAACGTCTAAAATCATTTATTACACGCTATTCTAAGGTCTATATTGGTTTAGTTCTGCTGATCTGGCTGGCTTTCTTCTTTGTTCCTTGGGATAAACCAGTTCTGGGAATATCTATCAATCTCTTAATCATGCAGAAAGTTTTACTAGTTTTTGGAATTCTGTCGATTTTGATGGCCTTGCTGTCCAAGAAAGTCAGTCTCTTTGTTTTTGGACTTATCTGTTGTCTTTCTTTTTGGATAAATCTATTTATCCTATTTGCGATTTTGCCGATTTTTGTTGGCAATTAAATCATCATAAAAGTCAGAGAGGTTAGCTTGGAAACTAGCCTCTTTTTCCTTTTCAAAATGGGGATTCTTCCTTGAAAATAATCAGTAATTGTGCTAAAATTAAAAGAACATTCTAAAATATTCGGAATTTAAAGTAAGGAAAAACATGGCTAATATTTTAAAAACAATTATCGAAAATGATAAAGGAGAAATCCGTCGTCTGGAAAAGATGGCTGACAAGGTTTTCAAATACGAAGACCAAATGGCTGCTTTGACAGATGACCAACTAAAAGCAAAAACAGTTGAATTTAAAGAACGTTATCAAAATGGAGAATCACTGGATTCATTGCTTTATGAAGCATTTGCGGTTGTCCGTGAAGGTGCTAAACGTGTCCTAGGTCTCTTCCCATATAAGGTTCAGGTCATGGGGGGAATCGTTCTTCACCATGGTGACGTGCCAGAAATGCGTACAGGGGAAGGGAAAACCTTGACTGCGACCATGCCCGTATACCTCAATGCCCTTTCAGGCAAAGGAGTTCACGTAGTTACGGTCAATGAGTACCTATCCGAACGTGATGCGACTGAGATGGGTGAATTGTACTCATGGCTTGGTTTGTCAGTAGGGATTAACTTGGCTGCCAAATCCCCAATGGAGAAAAAAGAAGCCTATGAGTGTGATATTACCTACTCAACCAACTCAGAAATCGGATTTGACTACCTTCGTGATAACATGGTCGTTCGCGCTGAAAACATGGTACAACGTCCGCTTAACTATGCCTTGGTCGATGAGGTTGACTCAATCTTGATTGACGAGGCCCGTACACCTTTGATCGTATCAGGTGCTAACGCAGTTGAAACCAGTCAGTTGTATCACATGGCAGACCACTATGTAAAATCTTTGGACAAAGACGACTACATCATCGATGTGCAGTCTAAAACAATTGGTTTGTCTGATTCAGGGATTGATAAGGCTGAAAGCTACTTCAAACTTGACAATCTCTATGACATCGAAAACGTAGCTCTGACTCACTTTATCGATAACGCCCTTCGTGCCAACTACATCATGCTTCTCGATATTGACTATGTGGTGAGCGAAGAGCAAGAAATCTTGATTGTTGACCAATTTACAGGTCGTACCATGGAAGGTCGTCGTTATTCTGATGGATTGCACCAAGCTATTGAAGCTAAAGAAGGTGTGCCAATTCAGGATGAAACCAAGACATCTGCCTCAATCACTTACCAAAACCTTTTCCGTATGTATAAGAAATTGTCTGGTATGACGGGTACAGGTAAGACTGAGGAAGAAGAATTCCGTGAAATTTACAACATTCGTGTTATTCCAATCCCAACAAATCGTCCTGTTCAACGTATTGACCACTCAGACCTTCTTTATGCAAGTATCGAGGCTAAGTTTAAAGCAGTTGTCGAAGACGTTAAGGCTCGTTACCAAAAAGGTCAGCCAGTCTTGGTTGGTACAGTAGCGGTTGAAACCAGTGACTATATTTCTAAGAAATTGGTCGCAGCTGGCGTTCCTCACGAAGTCTTGAATGCCAAAAACCACTATAAAGAAGCTCAAATCATCATGAATGCTGGTCAACGTGGTGCTGTTACTATCGCAACCAACATGGCCGGTCGTGGTACCGACATCAAGCTTGGTGAAGGAGTTCGCGAACTTGGAGGACTTTGTGTTATTGGTACAGAACGTCATGAAAGCCGTCGTATCGATAACCAGCTTCGTGGACGTTCAGGTCGTCAAGGAGACCCAGGTGAGTCACAATTCTACCTATCTCTTGAAGATGATTTGATGAAACGTTTTGGTTCTGAACGCTTGAAGGGAATCTTTGAACGTCTCAACATGTCTGAAGAGGCCATTGAGTCTCGTATGTTGACACGTCAGGTTGAAGCAGCGCAAAAACGTGTCGAAGGAAATAACTACGATACCCGTAAACAAGTCCTTCAATACGATGATGTCATGCGTGAACAACGTGAGATTATCTACGCTCAACGTTACGATGTCATCACTGCAGACCGTGACTTGGCACCTGAAATTCAGTCTATGATCAAACGTACGATTGGTCGTGTCGTTGATGGTCATGCGCGTGCCAAACAAGACGAAAAACTAGAAGCGATTTTGAACTTTGCTAAGTACAACTTGCTTCCAGAAGATTCTATTACGATGGAAGACTTGTCGGGCTTGTCTGACAAGGCAATTAAGGAAGAGCTCTTCCAACGTGCCTTGCAAGTTTACGATAGTCAGGTTTCAAAACTACGCGATGAAGAAGCAGTTAAAGAATTCCAAAAAGTCTTGATTCTACGAGTGGTAGATAACAAGTGGACAGATCATATCGATGCCCTCGATCAATTACGTAACGCGGTTGGACTTCGTGGCTATGCTCAGAACAACCCTGTTGTTGAGTATCAGGCAGAAGGTTTCCGTATGTTTAATGATATGATTGGTTCGATTGAGTTTGATGTGACACGTTTGATGATGAAAGCACAAATTCATGAACAAGAAAGACCACAAGCAGAACACCATATCAGTACAACAGCGACTCGTAATATCGCTGCCCACCAAGCAAATATGCCTGAAAATCTGGATTTGAGTCAGATTGGACGGAATGAACTTTGCCCATGTGGTTCTGGTAAGAAGTTTAAAAACTGTCACGGTAAAAGACAATAAAATGAGATAGTTTAGAGGCGGATACCTTGTGAAAAGTAAATTTTTACTTGGTATCCGTTTGCTTTATAAGGAGATGAGTTATGGTATTTACAGCAAAAAGTCCTAAAATTAATATTGAAGAAGTTCGTGCCTTATCAAAATTAGAAGGCCAAGCTTTGGAGAGAAAATCACAGCGCGATCAAGAGCTAGAAGCCATTATACGTGGAGAAGACCAGCGGATTCTATTGGTAATCGGGCCATGCTCATCTGACAATGAAGAAGCTGTTCTTGAGTACGCTAAGCGTTTGGCAGTCCTACAAGAAGAAGTGGCAGACCGTATCTTTATGGTTATGCGTGTTTACACTGCCAAACCCCGTACCAACGGAGATGGCTATAAGGGCTTGATTCACCAGCCTAACACGGCAGAAGCGCCTAGTCTCATCAACGGAATCAAAGCCGTGCGCCATCTTCACTATCGTGTCATCACAGAAACAGGTATGACGACAGCTGACGAAATGCTTTATCCTGAAAATCTTCCGCTAGTGGATGATTTGATTTCTTACATGGCGGTTGGTGCTCGTTCAGTTGAAGACCAGCAACACCGCTTTGTGGCCAGTGGAGCAGATTTTGCGACTGGTTTTAAAAATCCGACCTCTGGAAATCTCAATGTCATGTTTAATGGGATTTATGCTGCTCAAAACAAGCAAAGTTTCCTTTTCCTGGGAAAAGAAGTGGAAACAACTGGGAACCCGCTTTCGCACGCTATTCTTCGTGGAGCGATCAATGAGTATGGTAAGAATATTCCCAACTACTACTATGATAATTTGATGGATACCATTTCACAGTATGAGAAAATGAGCTTGGAAAATCCTTTTATCATTGTGGATACCAATCATGACAACTCTGGTAAGCAATATATGGACCAGATTCGAATTGTCCGTCAGACCTTGATTAACCGTGATTGGAATGAAAAAATCAAGCAGTACGTTCGTGGCTTTATGATTGAGTCTTATCTAGAAGACGGCCGTCAAAACGAACCAGAAGTATTTGGCAAGTCTATCACGGACCCTTGCCTAGGCTGGGAAAATACGGAAGCCCTTGTCAGAGAAATCTACCAAACGCTAGGAGAATAAGATGGCATTTATTGAAAAAGGTCAAGAAATCGATATTGAAGCAATCAAGGCAGAAACCCAATTGTCTGCGGAAGCCTTGCGTCTAAAAGAGCGTCGTGATAGAGAATTGGCAGACATTATTTCAGGAGAAGATGACCGTATCCTTTTGGTGATTGGTCCTTGCTCTTCTGATAATGAAGAGGCTGTCTTGGAATATGCCCGCCGTTTATCTGCCTTGCAGAAGAAGGTGGCGGACAAGATTTTCATGGTTATGCGTGTTTATACTGCTAAACCTCGTACCAACGGAGACGGCTATAAAGGTTTGGTTCACCAACCAGATACCTCTAAGGCTCCAAGCCTGATTAACGGTTTGCAGGCTGTGCGTCAGCTGCACTACCGCGTGATTACAGAGACTGGTTTGACAACGGCAGATGAGATGCTCTATCCGTCAAATCTGGTCTTGGTAGATGATTTGGTCAGCTACCATGCTGTCGGAGCACGTTCTGTGGAAGACCAAGAGCACCGCTTTGTGGCCTCAGGGATTGATGCACCGGTCGGGATGAAAAATCCAACCTCTGGAAATTTGGGTGTTATGTTTAATGGCATCTATGCTGCTCAGAATAAACAGACCTTCCTCTTTCATGGTCAAGAAGTTGAGACTTCAGGAAATCCCTTGGCCCACGTCATCCTTCGTGGTGCAGTTAATGAATATGGGAAAAATGAGCCTAACTTTTACTATGAAACCCTGCTAAATGCTATTGAGCGCTACGAGACCATGGGACTTGAAAATCCCTTTATCCTCATTGACACCAACCATGACAACTCAGGCAAGCAATATATGGAGCAGATTCGAATTGTTCGTCAGACCTTGCAAAATCGTGATTGGAACGAGAAAATCAAAAAGACGGTTCGAGGCTTTATGATTGAATCTTACCTAGCAGATGGTCGTCAAAACCAACCAGAGGTCTTTGGTTGCTCTATTACCGATCCTTGCCTAGGTTGGGAAAATACAGAGGCCTTGGTAGAAGAGATTTATGCTACCTTGACAAAATAAGTGAAAAGGATGGAGTTGGGGAAATCTCAACTCCTTTTGATGAGAATGATAGTTGGACACGGAATTGACATCGAAGAATTAGCTTCGATAGAAAGCGCAGTTACACGGCATGAAGGCTTTGCCAAGCGCGTGCTGACCGCTAAGGAAATGGAACGGTTTAACAGTCTTAAAGGGCGCAGGCAAATAGAATATTTAGCTGGTCGCTGGTCGGCTAAGGAGGCCTTTTCCAAGGCTATGGGAACGGGCATTGGCAAGCTCGGTTTTCAGGATTTGGAAGTCTTGAACAATGAACGCGGGGCGCCTTATTTTAGTCAGGCACCATTTTCAGGAAAGATTTGGCTGTCTATCAGCCATACCGATCAGTTTGTGACAGCCAGTGTCATTTTGGAGGAAAATCATGAAAGCTAGTCCGCATAGACCAACCAAGGCTCTGATTCATCTGGGAGCTATTCGACAAAATATTCAGCAAATGGGGGCTCATATCCCTCAAGGAACGCTCAAATGGGCTGTGGTTAAGGCCAATGCCTATGGTCATGGGGCTGTTGCTGTTGCGACGGCTATTCAAGATGATGTAGATGGTTTTTGCGTTTCCAATATTGATGAGGCTATTGAACTTAGACAGGCTGGACTCAGGAAGAAAATTCTCATTTTAGGAATTTCTGAAATCGAAGCTGTTTCTCTTGCTAAAGAATACGACATTACCTTGACAGTGGCTGGACTGGAGTGGATTCAAGCACTCTTAGATCAGGAAGAAGACCTAACTGGATTGACACTTCACCTCAAGATCGATTCAGGAATGGGACGGATTGGTTTTCGAGAGGCTCGTGAGGCTGAGCAGGCTCAAGACTTGCTCAGACAACATGGTGCTCGTGTTGAAGGGATTTTTACCCACTTTGCTACTGCAGACGAGGAATCAGATGACTACTTTAATGCCCAGTTAGAACGGTTTAAAACTATTTTGGAAAGTATGAAAGGTCTTCCAGAGCTGGTTCATGCCAGTAATTCGGCAACGACCCTTTGGCATGCAGAGACTATTTTCAATGCGGTCCGTATGGGAGATGCTATGTATGGTCTTAATCCTAGCGGAGAGGTTTTGGACTTGCCTTATTATTTGACACCAGCCTTGACCTTGCAATCTGCCCTGGTCCATGTCAAGACAGTTCCAGCTGGAGCTTGCATGGGCTACGGAGCCACCTATCAGGCGGACAGCGAGCAAGTCATCGCGACCGTACCGATCGGCTATGCGGATGGTTGGACACGAGACATGCAGAATTTTTCTGTCTTGGTAGATGGACAAGCTTGCCCAATCGTCGGCAGGGTTTCGATGGACCAAATCACCATTCGTCTGCCTAAGCTTTATCCCTTAGGAACAAAGGTAACCTTAATTGGTTCTAACGGGGGCAAGGAAATTACAGCTACTCAAGTAGCGACCTACCGTGGGACTATTAACTATGAGGTGGTTTGTCTTCTCAGCGACCGCATTCCGAGAGAATATTATTAAAAAAGAAAGGAGTGGAGCATGAATCTACATCAACCCTTGCATGTCTTACCTGGTGTGGGACCAAAGTCAGCAGAAAAATACGCCAAACTAGGAATTGAAAATTTGCAAGACCTCTTGCTCTACTTTCCTTTCCGTTATGAAGACTTCAAAACTAAGCAAGTGCTGGAACTGGAAGACGGTGAAAAGGCGGTTCTCTCTGGTCAAGTCGTGACTCCTGCTAGTGTCCAGTATTATGGTTTCAAGCGCAATCGCCTGCGTTTTAGTCTCAAGCAGGGAGAAGTCGTTTTTGCAGTGAACTTCTTTAACCAACCCTACCTAGCTGATAAGATAGAGTTGGGAGCAACCCTTGCTGTCTTTGGAAAATGGGACCGCGCCAAGGCTAGTCTGACTGGGATGAAGGTCCTGGCTCAGGTGGAAGATGACCTCCAACCTGTCTATCGCTTGGCTCAGGGAATCAGTCAGGCCAGTCTGGTCAAAGTTATCAAGACGGCTTTTGATCAGGGACTGGACCTCTTGATAGAGGAAAATCTTCCCCAGTCTTTGCTGGACAAATACAAACTCATGTCCCGTTGTCAGGCCGTTCGTGCCATGCATTTCCCCAAGGATTTGGCAGAATACAAGCAGGCCCTTCGCCGTATCAAGTTTGAGGAACTCTTTTATTTCCAAATGCAATTGCAGACGCTCAAATCTGAAAATAGAGTTCAGGGAAGCGGTCTGGTTTTGAACTGGTCTCAGGAAAAAGTGATATCAGTCAAGGAAAGCCTTCCTTTTGCCCTGACACCAGCTCAAGAAAAGAGTTTGCAGGAAATTTTAACCGATATGAAGTCGGACCACCACATGAATCGTCTCCTACAAGGAGATGTGGGGAGCGGAAAAACGGTAGTCGCTGGCTTAGCCATGTTCGCGGCGGTGACAGCTGGCTACCAGGCTGCTCTCATGGTGCCAACAGAAATCCTTGCAGAGCAACACTTTGAGAGTTTGAAGAGTCTCTTCCCAGCCCTAAAACTGGCTCTTTTGACAGGTTCCTTGAAAGCTGCAGAAAAGAGAGAAGTCTTGGAGACTATTGCCAAGGGTGATGCTGATTTGATTATCGGAACTCATGCTCTGATACAGGATGGGGTGGATTATGCTCGTCTAGGTTTGATTATCATCGATGAGCAGCACCGTTTTGGTGTGGGACAAAGGCGTATTTTACGGGAAAAAGGCGACAATCCAGATGTCCTCATGATGACGGCGACTCCCATTCCACGGACGCTGGCTATCACAGCATTTGGAGATATGGATGTTTCCATTATTGACCAGATGCCAGCAGGACGGAAGCCTATTGTGACACGCTGGATCAAACATGAGCAATTACCTCAGGTCTTGACTTGGTTAGAGGGAGAAATCCAAAAAGGTTCCCAAGCCTATGTCATCTCTCCTTTGATTGAAGAATCAGAAGCTCTGGATTTGAAAAATGCCATTGCCTTATCAGAAGAGTTGACGGCTCATTTTGCTGGTAAGGCAGAAGTGGCTCTTCTACATGGTAAGATGAAGAGTGACGAAAAAGACCAGATTATGCAGGATTTTAAAGAGAGAAAAACAGATATTCTGGTTTCGACAACGGTTATTGAGGTTGGGGTCAACGTTCCCAATGCGACCGTCATGATTATCATGGATGCGGATCGCTTCGGACTCAGCCAGCTTCACCAGCTCAGAGGTCGTGTCGGTCGGGGAGATAAGCAGTCTTATGCAGTTCTTGTTGCCAATCCCAAGACGGATTCTGGGAAAGACCGCATGCGTATCATGACAGAAACCACCAATGGATTTGTCCTTGCGGAGGAAGATTTGAAAATGCGGGGTTCAGGTGAGATTTTTGGAACCAGACAATCAGGACTTCCAGAGTTTCAAGTGGCTGATATTATCGAAGATTTTCCGATTTTAGAAGAAGCCAGAAAGGTTGCTAGCTACATTAGTTCGATAGAAGGATGGCAAGAGGATCCAGAATGGCGCATGATTGCCCTTCATCTGAAGAAGAAAGAACATCTAGATTAAGCTTTCTCTAAGAAAAACTTAAGCTGGCTTTCAGGTTTGCACCTTATACTAGAGTCATCAAAAAGAAACGAGGACTCTCACATGACAGTAACAATCAAAGTAAATTACCAAACCACTTTCCAAAAGAAAGAAGCAACAAACTAAGATTGAACAGGAGAAAAAGAGCGAAAATGCTCTTTTTTTATTTTTAAAACTACTTTCAGTTCATCATCCCAAAAATAAAGAATCTAAAATCATTTTCTATTTGCTTTTCTTTCTTGCATTGCTTTCTTAGATATGCTACAGTTGTGGTAGCGATTACAAAATAAAAGGAGCATATTATGAAAAATCCAGCTTTGTTAGAAGAAATCAAGACCTATAAAGGAAGGGATGAGGTGCCAGAAGACTTTGATGCTTTCTGGGATGAGGAAGTGAAAAAAGTTTCAACACTTCCAGTCTACCAGTTGGAGGAAAGAGATTTCCACCTTCCTCAAGTAAAGTGCTTTGAGTTAACATTTGAAGGAACCAATGCAGGCAAGGTTTATGCACGCGTCGTTCTTCCAAAGAGTGAGGAGAAAGTTCCTCTAATCTTTCATTTTCATGGTTATATGGGACGTGGCTGGGACTGGGCCGACATGCTGGCATTCACCGTAGCTGGTTACGGTGTTGTTTCCATGGATGTGCGGGGCCAGTCAGGTTATTCGCAAGACGGTTTGCGTTCTACTCTAGGAAATACGGTTAAGGGGCATATTATCCGTGGTGCTGTGGAAGGTCGGGACCAGCTCTTTTATAAGGATGTCTATCTGGATATTTACCAGTTGGTTGAAATCATTGCTAGTCTACCTGAGGTTGATGAGAAGCGTCTTTCTAGCTATGGTGCCTCTCAAGGTGGTGCTCTAGCCTTGGTTGCGGCAGCGCTCAATCCACGGATTCAGAAAACAGTTTCCATCTATCCCTTCTTGTCAGATTTTAGACGGGTGCTTGAGATTGGCAATACCAGTGAGGCTTACGACGAACTTTTCCGTTATTTCAAGTTTCACGATCCTTTCCATGAAACCGAGGAGGAAATTATGGCGACCCTTGCCTATATCGATGTGAAAAATCTTGCACATCGTATCAAGGGTGAGGTTAAGATGATTACGGGCTTGGACGACGATGTTTGCTACCCTATTACCCAGTTTGCGATTTACAACCGTCTGACCTGCGATAAGGCCTATCGCATCATGCCTGAGTATGCTCACGAAGCCATGAATGTCTTTGTCAATGACCAAGTCTACAACTGGCTGTGTGGAAGTGAGATTCCTTTTAAATATCTAAAATAAGGGGTTGACTCTAGGAACAAAATCTTAAAAATCACAAATACGCATAGTATCAGGTATTGAACAACCTTGATACTATGCGTTTTATTGTGGGAAGATTTACTTCATTTTCTCTTGAAGTTGAGTTTTTCCACTTTCTTCTTTTTCTGTTTCTTAATTTGTACACTCGAAACAAGTTTTGCAAGAAACCTACTTATTTTTGAAAGTACTTTTAATATGGTTGCTATAGTTAAAAAGATTTAAAACTAAATTCCAAATTAGAAAAAGAGTTGAAATGCTAAAAAAAAAAAAGTATACTCTAATTGAAAACGCTAACAAAACTAATTTAGAGAATGAAATGTAGAGTATTTCTCTCTTAAAAAGTTATTGGTGAAACTAGATGTAGAAAGGAGGATACGGTATGATTATTACTAAAATCAGTCGTTTAGGAACTTATGTGAAAGTAAATCCACATTTTGCAACATTAATAGATTTTCTAGAAAAAACAGGACTGGAAAATTTAACAGAAGGTTCGATTGATATCGATGGTGATCGATTGTTTGGAAATTGCTTTACATATTTAGCAGATGGTCAAGCAGGTGCTTTCTTTGAAACTCACCAAAAATATTTGGATATTCATTTAGTTTTGGAAAACGAAGAAGCCATGGCTGTTACGTCGCCAGAAAATGTAAGCGTTACCCAAAAATATGATGAAGAGAAAGATATTGAATTATACACAGGGAAAGTGGAACAGTTAGTTCATTTGAGAGCTGGCGAATGCCTCATCACTTTTCCAGAAGATTTACATCAACCGAAGGTTCGTATAAATGATGAACCTGTGAAAAAAGTTGTCTTTAAAGTTGCGATTTCTTAATGTAGAAAGGGAAGAACAATGAAAAAAATGAGAAAGTTTTTATGTCTAGCTGGAGTTGCTTTAGCAGCCGTTGCCTTGGTGGCTTGCTCAGGAAAGAAAGAAAATACAGCTGACACTGAACCACCGACAGAATTATCTGGTGAGATTACGATGTGGCACTCCTTTACTCAAGGACCACGTTTAGAAAGTATTCAAAAATCAGCAGATGCTTTCATGCAAAAACATCCAAAAACGAAAATCAAGATTGAAACATTTTCTTGGAATGACTTCTATACTAAATGGACTACAGGTTTAGCAAATGGAAATGTGCCAGATATCAGTACAGCCCTTCCTAACCAAGTAATGGAAATGGTAAACTCAGATGCTTTGGTTCCGCTAAACGATTCTATCAAGCGTATTGGACAGGATAAATTTAACGAAACTGCCTTAAATGAAGCAAAAATCGGAAATGATTACTACTCTGTTCCTCTTTATTCACATGCACAAGTTATGTGGGTTAGAACAGATTTGTTAAAAGAACATAATATTGAGGTTCCTAAAACTTGGGATCAACTCTATGAAGCTTCTAAAAAATTGAAAGAAGCTGGAGTTTATGGCTTGTCTGTTCCGTTCGGAACAAATGACTTAATGGCAACACGTTTCTTGAACTTCTATGTTCGTAGTGGTGGTGGAAGTCTCTTGACAAAAGATCTTAAAGCAGATTTGACAAGCCAACTTGCTCAAGATGGTATTAAATACTGGGTTAAAATGTATAAAGAAATCTCACCTCAAGATTCTTTGAACTTTAATGTCCTTCAACAAGCTACCTTGTTCTACCAAGGAAAAACAGCATTTGACTTTAACTCTGGCTTCCATATTGGAGGGATTAATGCCAACAGTCCTCAATTGATTGATTCGATTGATGCTTATCCTATTCCAAAAATCAAAGAATCAGATAAAGACCAAGGAATTGAAACCTCAAACATTCCAATGGTTGTTTGGAAAAATTCAAAACACCCAGAAGTTGCTAAAGCATTCTTAGAATCACTTTATAATGAAGAAGACTACGTTAAATTCCTTGATTCAACTCCAGTAGGTATGTTGCCAACTATTAAGGGGATTAGCGATTCTGCAGCCTATAAAGAAAATGAAACTCGTAAGAAATTTAAACATGCTGAAGAAGTAATTACTGAGGCTGTTAAAAAAGGTACTGCTATTGGTTATGAAAATGGACCAAGTGTACAAGCTGGTATGTTGACTAACCAACACATTATTGAACAAATGTTCCAAGATATCATTACAAATGGAAAAGATCCTATGAAAGCTGCAAAAGAAGCAGAAAAACAATTAAACGATATGTTTGAGACTGTTCAATAGGTGTAAATGACTAAAAAATAGGTGGGCTAGTAAGCTGAAAAGCCCTAGCCCAGTC
The DNA here is from genome assembly GCA_905221245.1 of bacterium. GTDB lineage: Bacteria > Bacillota > Bacilli > Lactobacillales > Streptococcaceae > Streptococcus. Next base: position 130,876 of record CAJNCK010000004.1, on the reverse strand, counting down.
TTGTAAAAGAAGGGAGAAGGAGAATGGTTAAAGAACGTAATTTAACTCGCTGGATATTTGTTTTGCCAGCTATGATTATCGTAGGATTACTCTTTGTTTATCCGTTTTTCTCGAGTATTTTTTATAGCTTTACCAATAAGCATTTGATTATGCCCAATTATAAATTTGTTGGTTTAGCTAACTATAAAGCTGTGCTATCAGATCCCAACTTCTTTAATGCGTTCTTTAATTCAATTAAGTGGACCGTTTTCTCATTAGTTGGTCAAGTTTTAGTAGGGTTTGTATTGGCTTTAGCTCTTCATAGAGTACGCCACTTCAAGAAACTATATAGGACCTTATTGATTGTTCCTTGGGCATTTCCTACAATCGTTATTGCCTTTTCTTGGCAGTGGATTCTAAACGGGGTTTATGGTTACTTACCTAATCTAATCGTAAAATTAGGTTTAATGGAACATACGCCTGCATTTTTGACAGATAGTACATGGGCATTCCTATGTTTGGTGTTTATCAACATTTGGTTTGGAGCGCCGATGATTATGGTTAATGTACTTTCAGCTTTGCAAACAGTACCCGAAGAACAATTTGAGGCTGCTAAGATAGACGGTGCTTCAAGTTGGCAGGTGTTCAAGTTTATCGTCTTTCCACATATTAAAGTGGTTGTAGGACTTCTAGTTGTTTTGAGAACTGTATGGATCTTTAATAACTTTGATATCATCTACCTAATTACTGGTGGTGGACCAGCCAATGCTACAACGACGCTTCCAATTTTTGCTTACAACCTAGGTTGGGGAACTAAATTGTTGGGTCGTGCTTCAGCAGTTACAGTATTGCTCTTTATCTTCTTGGTGGCAATTTGCTTTATCTACTTTGCTATCATCAGTAAGTGGGAAAAGGAGGGTAGAAAATAATGAAGAAGAAATCCAGTATTTATTTAGATATTCTCTCACATGTACTCTTGATTGGTGCGACCGTCGTTGCAATCTTCCCATTGGTATGGATTATCATATCTTCTGTAAAGGGTAAAGGGGAATTAACTCAGTATCCAACACGATTTTGGCCTGAACAATTTACATTGGATTATTTCACTCATGTTATCAACGATTTACACTTTATTGATAACATCCGAAACAGTTTAATCATTGCCTTAGCCACAACCGTTATTGCGATTATTATATCTGCTATGGCAGCCTATGGTATTGTTCGATTCTTCCCTAAATTGGGAGCAATTATGTCGAGACTACTCGTCATTACCTACATCTTCCCACCAATTTTGTTAGCAATTCCCTATTCAATTGCCATTGCTAAAGTTGGATTAACAAATAGTTTATTTGGCTTGATGATGGTTTATCTATCTTTTAGTGTTCCATACGCGGTTTGGCTTTTAGTTGGATTTTTCCAAACAGTTCCAATTGGAATTGAAGAAGCAGCTCGAATTGATGGTGCAAATAAATTTGTTACTTTTTATAAAGTTGTGCTACCGATTGTAGCACCAGGTATTGTAGCAACAGCTATTTATACATTTATCAATGCTTGGAATGAATTCTTGTATGCCTTGATTTTGATTAACAATACAGGAAAGATGACAGTAGCAGTAGCCCTTCGTTCGCTTAATGGTTCAGAAATCCTAGACTGGGGAGATATGATGGCAGCATCTGTTATTGTGGTTCTTCCATCAATCATTTTCTTCTCTATCATCCAAAACAAAATTGCAAGTGGATTGTCAGAAGGATCTGTGAAATAAGTTAAAATTAGAAAGTTTATTCAATAATAAAGGAGAAAAAACATGGTTAAATACGGTGTTGTTGGAACAGGATATTTTGGAGCTGAGTTAGCTCGTTATATGCAAAAGAATGACGGAGCAGAAATTACTCTTCTCTATGATCCAGATAATGCAGAGGCAATTGCAGAAGAATTAGGAGCAAAAGTAGCAAGCTCCTTAGATGATTTGGTTTCTAGCGATGAAGTAGATTGTGTTATTGTCGCAACTCCAAATAATCTTCATAAAGAACCAGTTATTAAGGCTGCACAACATGGCAAAAATGTTTTCTGTGAAAAACCAATTGCGCTTTCTTATCAAGATTGTCGCGAGATGGTAGATGCATGTAAAGAAAACAATGTAACCTTTATGGCAGGACATATTATGAATTTCTTTAATGGTGTTCATCATGCAAAAGAACTAATTAATCAAGGAGTTATTGGAGACGTTCTATACTGTCACACAGCTCGTAATGGTTGGGAAGAACAACAACCATCAGTATCATGGAAAAAAATCCGTGAAAAATCAGGTGGTCACTTGTATCACCACATCCATGAGTTGGATTGCGTGCAATTCCTTATGGGTGGTATGCCTGAAACTGTAACCATGACAGGTGGAAATGTAGCCCATGAAGGTGAAAATTTCGGTGATGAAGATGATATGATTTTTGTTAATATGGAATTTTCTAATAAGCGTTTTGCCTTGTTAGAATGGGGGTCAGCTTATCGTTGGGGTGAACATTATGTTTTGATTCAAGGAACGAAAGGTGCTATCCGCTTAGACTTATTCAACTGTAAAGGAACTCTTAAGCTAGATGGACAAGAAAGTTATTTCTTGATTCATGAATCGCAAGAAGAAGATGATGATCGGACTCGTATCTATCATAGTACAGAGATGGACGGAGCAATTGCTTATGGTAAACCAGGTAAACGTACTCCATTATGGTTATCATCTGTCATTGACAAAGAAATGCGCTATCTGCATGAGATTATGCAAGGAGCTCCAGTATCAGAAGAATTTGCAAAATTGTTGACAGGTGAAGCGGCTCTAGAAGCAATTGCTACTGCAGATGCTTGTACAAAATCTATGTTTGAAGATCGTAAAGTAAAACTGTCTGAAGTTGTACAATAAACATTGGTATTCTCCTAAAAAAATTCAAACAGGCCTGCTGAAAGTACTTTCAGCAGGCCTGTTTGAATTAAATAACTTTTGAAACTGAAATCTATTCTACCACAAAGTATTGAAAGCGCTTTAAAAATAATATATAATGAACTCATAAGAACAAAGAAAAGGAGGAAAGAGGATGCCACAGATTACTAAAGAAGCCTTGATTGCACAAATCAAAGATGGAATCATCGTTTCTTGTCAGGCCCTTCCTCACGAACCGCTCTACACAGAAGCGGGAGGAGTCATTCCCTTGCTGGTCAAAGCGGCTGAGCAAGGTGGAGCAGTCGGTATCCGAGCAAATAGTGTTCGCGATATCAAGGAAATCAAGGAGGTCACAAACCTTCCAATTATTGGGATAATAAAACGAGATTATCCACCGCAAGAACCCTTCATCACTGCTACTATGAAAGAAGTTGATGAATTGGCAGAACTTGATATAGAGGTCATTGCTCTAGATTGTACCAAGCGGGAACGCTATGATGGTTTGGAGATTCAAGAGTTCATTCGTCAGGTTAAGGAAAAATATCCTAACCAGCTCTTGATGGCTGATACAAGTACTTTCGAGGAAGGATTGGCAGCCGTTGAAGCAGGAATTGACTTTGTCGGAACAACATTATCAGGATACACATCTTACAGTCCAAAGGTGGATGGTCCCGATTTTGAATTGATCAAAAAACTCTGTGATGCTGGTGTAGATGTCATTGCAGAAGGAAAAATTCATACACCAGAACAAGCCAAACAAATCCTAGGATATGGAGTGCGAGGCATTGTTGTTGGTGGCGCTATTACTAGACCAAAAGAGATTACAGAACGTTTTGTTGCTGGTCTCAAATAACACAATCTCAAAACAGAGGAGAGTGGTGGATGCGTCGGATAAAATGAAAACGTATACAAATGCAAAGAACTCATTATCCAATATGGATACGCTTATCAATTAGGAGAATACAAATGAAATTTAGAAAACTAGCTTGTACAGTACTTGCGGGTGCTGCGGTTCTTGGCCTTGCTGCTTGTGGAAATTCTGGCGGAAGTAAAGATGCTGCAAAATCTGGTAGCGATAGCGGAAAAACAGAAATTACTTGGTGGGCATTCCCAGTCTTCACTCAAGAAAAAACTGGTGACGGTGTTGGAACATATGAAAAATCAATCATCGAAGCTTTTGAAAAAGCAAATCCAGATGTAAAAGTGAAATTAGAAACCATCGACTTCAAGTCAGGTCCTGAAAAAATCACAACAGCTATCGAAGCCGGAACAGCTCCAGACGTACTTTTTGATGCACCAGGACGTATCATCCAATACGGTAAAAATGGTAAATTGGCTGAGTTGAACGACCTCTTCACAGACGAATTCGTCAAAGATGTTAACAACGAAAACATTGTACAAGCAAGTAAAGCTGGAGACAAAGCTTACATGTATCCAATCAGTTCAGCACCATTCTACATGGCTATGAACAAGAAAATGTTGGAAGATGCTGGAGTTGCAAACCTTGTAAAAGAAGGTTGGACTACTGATGATTTTGAAAAAGTTTTGAAAGCACTTAAAGATAAAGGCTACACACCAGGTTCATTGTTCAGTTCTGGTCAAGGGGGAGACCAAGGAACACGTGCCTTCATCTCAAACCTTTATGGAGCTTCTGTAACAGATAAAGATGTAACAAAATATACAACTGATGATCCTAAATTCGTCAAAGGTCTTGAAAAAGCAGCTAGCTGGATTAAAGACGGTTTGTTGAACAATGGTTCACAATTTGACGGTGGAGCAGATATCCAAAACTTTGCCAACGGTCAAACATCTTACACAATCCTTTGGGCACCAGCTCAAAACGGTATCCAAGCTAAACTCTTGGAAGCAAGTAAAGTAGAAGTGGTAGAAGTACCATTCCCATCAGATTCAGGTAAACCAGCTCTTGAATACCTTGTAAATGGATTTGCAGTATTCAACAACAAAGACGACAAGAAAGTTGCAGCATCTAAGAAATTCGTTCAATTTATCGCGGATGACAAAGAATGGGGTCCAAAAGACGTTGTTCGTACAGGTGCCTTCCCAGTTCGTACTTCATTTGGCAAACTTTATGAAGACAAACGTATGGAAACAATCAGTGGTTGGACTAAATACTACTCACCATACTACAATACTATCAATGGTTTTGCTGAAATGAGAACACTTTGGTTCCCAATGTTGCAATCTGTATCAAATGGTGACGAAAAACCAGCGGATGCTTTGAAAGCCTTCACTGAAAAAGCTAACGAAACAATTAAAAAAGCTACAAAACAATAAGCACTAAATCAGATTGACTCCTCCCTTTTCCCTGTGCATAGTCTATGTAAGAAAAGGGAGGATTTTGTTTGAAATGTAAGGAACTGTCACGAAATTAAAATGAAGTTCTTACATAAGCGAATCTTAAAAAATTTCATTTTGATTTTAAAACAGTTCAAGAAAATCCAAAAAATTCTATTTGTGAAAGAGAGGTGCCGACTGTGAAAGTCAATAAAATTCGTATGCGGGAAACAGTGATTTCCTACGCTTTCCTAGCACCAGTATTATTCTTCTTTGTCATCTTTGTATTGGCTCCTATGATTATGGGATTCATTACAAGTTTCTTTAACTACTCAATGACGAAATTTGAGTTTGTGGGCTTGGACAACTACATTCGTATGTTTAAAGACCCTGTCTTTATGAAGTCTTTGATCAATACCGTGATTCTGGTTATTGGATCTGTACCAGTTGTTGTTCTATTCTCACTCTTTGTAGCATCTCAGACCTATCATCAAAATGCCATTGCCAGATCCTTCTACCGTTTCGTCTTCTTCCTTCCTGTTGTAACAGGTAGTGTTGCCGTAACAGTTGTTTGGAAATGGATTTATGACCCACTATCAGGGATTTTAAACTTTGTCCTTAAGTCAAGCCATATCATCAGCCAGAATATTTCTTGGTTGGGAGATAAAAACTGGGCTTTGATGGCGATTATGATTATCCTTTTGACTACATCTGTTGGTCAGCCGATTATCCTTTATATCGCTGCTATGGGGAATATTGACAATTCATTGGTGGAAGCAGCTCGGGTTGACGGTGCGACTGAATTGCAAGTGTTCTGGAAGATTAAATGGCCTAGCCTCCTTCCAACAACTCTTTACATCGCAATCATTACAACAATCAACTCATTCCAGTGTTTCGCCTTGATTCAGCTTTTGACTTCAGGTGGTCCAAACTATTCAACAAGTACACTTATGTACTACCTTTACGAAAAAGCCTTCCAATTGACAGAATACGGCTATGCCAACACAATTGGTGTATTCCTAGCAGTTATGATCGCTATCGTAAGCTTTGTTCAATTTAAAGTACTTGGAAACGACGTAGAATACTAAAGAAAGGAGACAGCTATGCAATCTACACAAAAGAAACCTTTAACAGCTTTTACTGTTATTTCAACTATTATCTTGCTCTTGTTGACCGTGCTGTTCATCTTTCCGTTCTACTGGATTTTGACAGGTGCCTTCAAGTCACAACCTGATACAATCGTTATTCCACCACAATGGTTCCCTAAAATGCCAACCATGGAAAATTTCCAACAACTCATGGTGCAAAACCCTGCAATGCAGTGGATGTGGAACTCTGTGTTTATCTCATTGGTAACCATGTTCTTAGTCTGTGCGACTTCTTCTCTAGCAGGTTATGTACTAGCTAAAAAACGTTTCTATGGCCAACGTATTCTTTTTGCAATCTTCATTGCAGCCATGGCACTTCCAAAACAAGTTGTCCTTGTACCATTGGTACGTATCGTCAACTTCATGGGAATCCATGATACTCTTTGGGCAGTTATCTTGCCTTTGATTGGATGGCCATTCGGGGTCTTCCTCATGAAACAGTTCAGTGAGAATATCCCTACAGAGTTGCTTGAGTCAGCTAAAATCGACGGTTGTGGTGAGATTCGTACTTTCTGGAGCGTAGCCTTCCCAATTGTGAAACCAGGATTTGCAGCCCTTGCAATCTTTACCTTCATCAATACATGGAACGACTACTTTATGCAGTTGGTTATGTTGACTTCACGTCAAAACTTGACCATCTCACTTGGGGTTGCAACTATGCAAGCTGAAATGGCAACCAACTATGGTTTGATCATGGCAGGTGCCGCTCTTGCAGCAGTTCCAATCGTAACAGTCTTCCTAGTCTTCCAAAAATCCTTCACTCAGGGTATTACTATGGGAGCGGTTAAAGGTTAATACTCTGCGAAAATTGAATTCAAACTACGTCAGCGTCACCTTGCCATACTTAAGTATTGCCTGCGGTTAGCTTCCTAGTTTGTTCTTCAATTTTCATTGAGTATAGGAAAATCAATCTATCAAGATACAGAAATATATTTTATAGATTTAGAGAATATAGAGTTATAAGTGTCTACAAAATGTTGGGTATTTGCTTACCTTAGAGATTTTGTCAGACACTTATAAACTTAAGAATGATTTTAGTTAACTATCAGAAACGAAGGAAAGAGTATGATTTTTGACGATTTGAAAAACATCACCTTTTACAAAGGAATTCATCCCAATCTAGACAAGGCTATTGACTATCTCTACCAGCATCGTAAAGATTCATTTGAATTAGGTAAGTATGAGATTGACGGGGACAAGGTCTTTCTAGTTGTTCAGGAAAATGTCCTCAATCAAGCTGAAAATGATCAATTTGAGCATCATAAGAACTATGCAGACTTGCATTTGCTGGTAGAAGGACATGAATATTCGAGCTACGGTTCACGTATCAAAGATGAAGCAGTAGCATTCGACGAAGCGAGTGACATTGGCTTTGTTCATTGTCATGAAAACTACCCACTCTTGTTGGGTTATCACAATTTTGCGATTTTCTTCCCAGGAGAACCACATCAGCCAAATGGCTATGCAGGTATGGAAGAGAAGGTTCGCAAATATCTCTTTAAAATTTTGATTGATTAAAAAATCAGGAGGAGCAAACATGGCACAAAAAGGAGTAAGCCTTATCAAGGCAGCATTTGATACAGATAACTTTCTCATGCGTTTTAGTGAGAAGGTCTTGGATATCGTGACAGCCAATCTTCTTTTTGTCGTCTCTTGTTTACCCATCGTGACGGTTGGAGTGGCTAAAATTAGCCTTTACGAGACTATGTTTGAGATTAAGAAGAGCAGACGTGTTCCTGTCTTTAGAATCTATCTAAGAGCTTTCAAGCAAAATCTGAAGCTAGGTCTTCAGTTAGGTTTGCTTGAGTTGGGCATTGTTTCATTAAGCCTTCTAGATCTCTATCTCTTCTGGGGTCAGACAGCTATGCCTTTCCAAATGGTGAAAGCTATCTGTCTAGGCGTTCTTATCTTCCTCACTATCGTGATGTTGGCTAGCTATCCCATCGCTGCACGCTATGATTTAACTTGGAAAGAAGTGTTACAAAAAGGACTTATTTTGGCAAGTTTTAACTTTCCATGGTTCTTCCTTATGTTAGCCATTCTTTTTCTCATTGTGATGGTTCTTTATCTGTCCGCTTTCAGTCTACTTTTAGGTGGCTCAGCCTTCCTACTTTTTGGGTTTGGACTATTGGTCTTTATCCAGACTGGATTGATGGAGAAAATTTTTGCAAAATATCAATAGGATGGCTTGTTTCTGAAACTACTTTCAAGCCATAAACATTTCAAAATACATATCGAAACTAAAATCTAAGTGTACACAAGGTATTGAAAGCGTTTTTTACAAGGTGTATACTAAACACGTAAAGAATAATTCCTGCTTCTAGCAGAAAAAAAGAAATCTTAGGAGAAAATCTATGTCAGATTTAAAAAAATACGAAGGTGTCATTCCAGCCTTCTACGCATGTTATGATGATCAAGGAGAAGTAAGCCCAGAACGTACTCGTGCCTTGGTTCAATACTTTATCGATAAAGGTGTTCAAGGTCTTTATGTCAATGGTTCTTCTGGTGAATGTATCTACCAAAGTGTTGAAGACCGCAAATTGATTTTGGAAGAAGTCATGGCAGTTGCCAAAGGAAAATTGACCGTTATCGCTCACGTTGCTTGCAACAATACCAAAGACAGTATGGAACTTGCTCGTCATGCTGAAAACTTAGGAGTAGATGCTATTGCAACGATTCCACCAATTTACTTCCGCTTGCCAGAATACTCAGTTGCCAAATATTGGAACGATATCAGTTCTGCAGCTCCAAATACAGATTACGTGATTTATAACATTCCTCAATTGGCAGGGGTTGCTTTGACGCCAAGTCTCTATACTGAAATGTTGAAAAATCCACGTGTTATCGGTGTTAAGAACTCTTCTATGCCAGTTCAAGATATCCAAACTTTTGTGAGCCTTGGTGGGGAAGACCACATCGTCTTTAATGGTCCAGATGAGCAGTTCTTAGGTGGTCGTCTCATGGGAGCTAAAGCTGGTATCGGTGGTACTTATGGTGCTATGCCAGAACTCTTCTTGAAACTCAATCAGTTGATTGCGGACAAAGACTTGGAAACAGCGCGTGAATTGCAATACGCTATCAATGCAATCATTGGCAAATTGACTGCTGCACATGGAAATATGTATGGTGTGATTAAGGAAGTCTTGAAGATCAATGAAGGCTTGAATATTGGTTCTGTTCGTTCACCATTGACACCAGTAACTGAAGAAGATCGCCCAGTTGTAGAAGCAGCTGCTCAATTGATTCGTGAAACCAAGGAGCGCTTCCTCTAATCCATAAGGAGGTATTTATGACACACTACGTTGCAATTGATATCGGTGGAACCAATATCAAATATGGTTTGATCGACCAAGAAGGCCAACTTGTTGAATCGCATGAAATGCCAACTGAGGCGCATAAGGGTGGTCCCCATATCTTACAAAAGACAAAAGATATCGTTGCTAGCTATCAAGAAAAAGGCCCAGTAGCAGGTGTTGCTATTTCTTCTGCAGGAATGGTGGATCCAGATAAGGGTGAGATTTTCTATGCAGGCCCTCAAATCCCTAATTATGCAGGTACACAGTTTAAGAAGGAAATCGAGACTAGTTTTGCGATTCCTTGTGAAATTGAAAATGATGTCAACTGTGCAGGTTTGGCTGAAGCGGTATCTGGTTCAGGCAAGGGAGCGAGTGTCACTCTTTGCTTGACCATTGGAACCGGTATCGGGGGTTGCTTGATTATGGATGGGAAAGTTTTCCATGGATTTAGCAATTCGGCCTGTGAAGTCGGTTATATGCATATGCAGGATGGAGCTTTCCAAGACTTAGCCTCTACGACAGCCTTGGTGGAGTATGTAGCAGCAGCTCATGGAGATTCAGTTGATCAGTGGAATGGCCGACGCATCTTTAAGGAAGCTACCGAAGGAAACAAAATCTGTATGGCTGGCATTGACCGCATGGTAGATTACCTTGGAAAAGGTCTGGCAAATATTTGCTACGTTGCTAATCCTGAAGTGGTTATTCTCGGTGGCGGTATCATGGGACAAGAGGCTATCCTCAAACCGAAAATCCGCACAGCCTTGAAGGCGGCCTTGGTACCAAGCCTAGCTGAAAAAACACGATTAGAATTTGCCCATCACCAAAACACAGCAGGTATGTTGGGTGCCTACTACCATTTCAAAACAAAACAATCCTAGTTTGGCTCAGCCAAACTAGGATTTTCTGATACGTTTCTGTCTACGATAGCCGTTGAGTTTTTTATTTTCCCAGTAGCTATTAAAGATTTTCTCCTTGCTCTCACGATTGATTTCTAAAAAGTAGGCATAAATCAAATCAATAAAGAAGAGCATTGGAAGTTGAGCGGATATTCGTTGAATGTAGGAAGGCTGGCTGTGGGTGGCTACAAGAACGGTCTCTGTGTAGGCCTGACTATCGTGAGGTAGCGGATTAAAACGGTTTGGGGATAGACCCGTTTTAAGTCTGACGATGGAAAAAGGAATCGGAATAGCGAAATCGTGTTTATAAGAACAGGAACGTGATGGTATAGTTATTTCATTTTAAAAAACCACTCTAAACATTCAAAAATATTTGGGACTTTCCTTAATAAATCTGTTACTTTCTTTTTCAAGATAGCTCAAGCTTGCTCAATGGGATTCAAATCTGATGAATAAGGTGGTAGAGGTAAGAAGAGGTAAGAAAAAGTGTTTATCTTGAATGCAAAGTTCATCTAAAATGTTCTTGGGATGAAAACTAGCATTGTCCATGACAATGACATGAGGTGTCTTCAAAGCAGGCAGGAGTTGCGTTTTGAACCACTCCACAAAGAAATCGCTCGTCATACTTTCCTTGTAAATCATGGGAGCTATAAACTCTCCGTTTACTTGTCCTGCAACAATTGAAGTCCGCTCAAAACGCCGTCCACTAATCTTTTCATAGACTTTCTCCCCTCTAAGAGCCCGTGCATAAGGACGATGAGATAGCGGACGATTCCCGTTTCGTAAATAGACTTGTTCGATAACTATTTGAAGTAAGATTAGCTGGTTAAAAATTCAATAAGATGCCGAACAAATCTAGTATTAATATAAAAATTTAAAAAGTTAATTTTTGTTAAATTTAAACTCCAACAGTAATTATTCATACTGTTTTTATTGTATAGACAATCTCTTCTCTGAATAAAATCTGAATTTTCTCTGATATAATCTCAAATAAAAACATTAAGGAGGATTTTATGAACAGAAAGTTCTAATTATCAGTTGGAGTATTACTTTTGGTTCAAGGAGTACAAGCGACTACTGGAACATATTCTAACTATAATATACTACAAAAAGAGATAGAAGCAGTTAATTCTATCCAATTTCATCAAGAAGATGACCAAACAGCATTAATCAACATTTATCAGAGAGCAATAAATTATGCGTATAGGCAAGGTTCAATAATTGTTTCTTCAGTAGGTGATGGTAAATAATCAAGAATCATTGGAACATTACCTTGGAGAACTTAAGGAGAAGGATTATTCACATATAGATGGGAAAGTTACGGATATTCTTGCTGGATTAGAAATGACATTGATGGCACTCAAATTAGATTATTAAATATTACGAATTTTGTTCAAGATAGTGTAAAATAGATTTGTACTAGTTTCTAAAAATTTAATTTAATAAATAAGAAATATTACAAACTGATGTATTGAGACTATTCTTTGTCAAAAATACGGAGCATTGCAGTTAGTTCTCTAAAATATTTTGAGGTGATAGAATGTATAAGATATTAGTTGTAGATGATGATTTTGAAATTTTGAAATTGATGCGAACTATTTTAGAGATGAAAAACTATCAGGTAACGACGTATCAAGAAGTGACCGTACCAATCAATATTAATAATTTCAAAGGATTTGATTTGATTTTATTGGATGTAATGATGCCTAATATAGATGGTATGCAAATTTGTAAGCAGATTAGAAATAAAGTAAGCTCCCCTATTATTTTTGTTAGTGCAAAAGATACCGAAGAAGATATAGTATCAGGATTGAATTTAGGAGGAGATGACTATATTACAAAACCTTTCAGCATCAATCAATTAATTGCTAAAGTTGCTGCAAATCTCAAACGAGAAGAACGATACAAACAAGGTGAATTAAGTAATCAAATTGTTCGAGAATTATCTCCAATAACGATTTATTTACAAGAAAAAATTGTTTGTATTAATGGAGATAGTCTTGCCTTTACAAGTAGGGAATATGATATCATAGAGCTATTATCTAGCAATCCAAGAAAAATTTTTACTGTACAAGATATATATGAAAACGTTTATGATGATGATGCTGAAACCCTCTTTCGTTCAATATCTGAGTATATCTATCAAATAAGATTAAAATTCTCATCCTATGGAATTAATCCTATAAAAACAGTTAGAGGTATGGGATACAAGTGGCATGATTAAGAAGAATAGTACAATTAGAGGACGTATAATAAGGACTGTTTTAGAACTAGTAACAGGTACGTTACTGAGTATACTTTTATTTTTTATATTTACTTATTTACTTGTTTTTACAGGACAATTAAATGTATACGACTCTAAAATTGAAATTTCAGTGAGTGATACCAGCAATTTAAGTGATGTAGTTCAAGCAATGAATAACTCTATATTTGACTATGTTGTATTTAATCGCAAGACAGGTACAATTGAAGAGGGTAATTATCAAAAAAAGGATTTGCCTACCTATCGAGAAGTTTTTGATAAAAATGAATCTGTAAGTAATAGTGAGGTGTATTATGGGTATTATGCTAATTCAGAGATTGTACTTACTGTCAGGCAACCCATGATACCTGAGTTTGTTAATCCGAATTTGCGTCACATTTCATTTAATCTATTTTCTTATTTATTTTTCTTCGTTTTCGAAACGATTTTACTCATTTGGTCACTTACAAGATTAATAAAAGAATTTTCAAAAAATTTTCTACTTATACAAAAAAAAGCTTTAAACATGGGGCAGTTAACATTTAAAGAAAAAAACATTCCCGCTCAAATACAAGAGTTCGATGAAATTCTCTCTGTATTATATCAAAAGGACGACGAGTTAACTAATTTACTCAAATCAGAGAGAAGGGAGAAGGAAGATTTATCTTTTCAAGTTAGTGCATTAGCTCATGATGTAAAAACTCCTTTAACAGTACTAAAGGGAAATTTAGAGTTGCTTGAATTAACTAACCTGACTGATCAACAGAAGGAATATACTCAGTCAATGAATAACAGTATAGTGATTTTTGAAAGATACTTTAGTTCAATGATTGATTATTCAAGATTACTAATTGAAGATAAAGATTATGGGGAACAGATATATTTACCTGATTTTTTAAGTGATCTGTCAGTAGAGGCGAAATCTGTAATGAATAATGCAAAGGTTGATTTCAAAATTATTAATACTACAAAATTAATGTTTTTTAAGGGAAATCGTTTTAATTTAAATAGGGCATTAATTAATATTTTAGCAAATGCAGCAAGATATAGTTCTGGAGAAAAAAAAGTTACTCTTACTATCATTGAGGAAACAGAGTATATTAATTTTGGAGTGTGGAACAATGGTCTCCCTTTTACTGAACAGTCCTTATTAAATGCAGATAAGTTATTTTATACTGAGAATAAAGGTAGGAATAATAAGCACTATGGTTTAGGGTTAGCATTTGCTAAACAAGTTGCAACTAGACATTTTGGAGAATTGTTTTTATCAAATCCAGATAGAGGTGGTGCTCAAGTGACGTTGCTTATTAAAAAATAATTCTATAGGGATATATTAGATACCTTCCACATAATAGTTATGTATATAAAAATAGATAATCTTCTAAATTGAGGAATATCTATTTTTTTATTTTTTAAAATTGAAAAGTCTGAACAAATTTTGAAAAATAAAGTGTAACATACAAGTATAAAACAAGGAGGAATTATAGTTATGAATATACAAGTTCAAAAACTTAGAAAATCATATAAGGATAGAGAAGTGCTGAAAAATATTTCTTTTGAAATAAAAGAGGGAAGTATTTGTGGATTATTAGGTATCAATGGTGCAGGAAAATCAACAATTATGAAGATTATTTTTGGTCTTGAAAACGCTGACAGTGGTGAGGTTATTTTTAATGGGGGAAAAAATGCGGGCATATATGAGATTGGAGCGCTTATTGAAACTCCTGCTATCTATATGAACTTATCTGCTTTTGATAATTTAAAAACAAGAGCATTGTTATATGACATTTCTGACGAACGAATTAATGAAGTATTAAACTTGATTGGGTTATCTAATACGGGAAAGAAAAAAGCAGGGAGCTTTTCTTTAGGTATGAAACAACGTTTGGGATTAGGTATGGCAATAATTACTAGTCCAGATTTGCTCATTTTAGATGAACCTACCAATGGATTGGATCCAGATGGTATAAAGGAATTATTGAATTTAATGATTTCTTTAAAGAAATCAGGAATGACAATTCTTTTATCTAGCCATCAACTGTATGAAGTTAGTAAAGTGGCAGATAAAATTGTTATTTTACATGATGGTCAAATTTTTTACGACGGTTCGAATGTTCAAAGTGATGATTTAGAATCTTTATTTTTTAGAATTGTTCATGGAGGTGACGCAATATGATAAAAGTATTTAAATCAGAATGGTTAAAACAGCGAAAAAATACATCCAAAAAATTCTTGATAATAGCTCCTGGATTGTCGATTTTAATAGCTGTATTACTTGTTGGACCGAGTATTCTAGAAAGTTTTTCAATATATTGGTGGGAAGCCGTCTTTTTGTACACGCTTATTGGATTGTTATTTTTATATGATTATAAAGCAGAAGAAGCTGCAGGAAACTTCCAGAATATATACTTTCGAAATGATAGCATAAAAATATATATCGTAAAGATACTTTTAAAATTAAAAGATTTACTCATTTCGAACGTATGGTTTTTAGCTATATTATTATTTACAAGTAATTTTTTGTATGGCGACTTAATATCATTGAATATAATTGGTGACTTAATTTGTTTAGTACTTATTTCGATAACATCCATATGGGTATTGCCACTCTTGTATCTATTTTCGAAACGGATCAACCCCTATATCTTAGTATCTATTAACTCCTTGATTTGTTTTTTGGTTGCACCTTTTATCGCTCAAAGTAGCTTTTGGTTCTTCTTTCCTTTTACATATCATTATAAAATTGCTTATAGTCTTATGTATATAAAACCGTCAGGAGATTTAGATTTAACAAATCATGTAACAGACGTTAAAATGGTAGTATTTACCGTATTTCTATCATTGATTCTATTTATTGTTTCTTTGTTAATGTTAAATTGGAGGTTAAGTAATGATCCAATTGCTAAAAAGTGAAATGATTAAATTTAAAGGTTCGTATCAACTATACATTATTTTGATTTTGTCTACTATACAACTATTGACAATTCCAATTTACATATTATCTGTAAATAACACAATTGTATTGGAAAATATTATCTTTTTACCCATGTTAGGCTATTGTATGATAACTACGATAATCACTTTATTAGTATCTGAACAAGAAATCAATGCTAATAATTATCAGAATATTAAAGGCTCGAGAAATACAGCCAGTATATGGGGAGCGAAAATTTTTGTGTTAGATTTACTATTATCTTTACTTACTATTCCTTTATGGGTAGTTGTAGGTATAGAGTTAGAACACTTTTCATATTATTTTTACGTAGGAATAGTTAGTTGGTTATTACTAATATTGCTAAATCATTTCCACATGCTATTGACATTGTTTATTGCGAAAGGTGGCAATTTACTTATTGCTGTTGTAGAAAGTTTATTTATATTATTTGCAACAAATAAAGTTTTTCTTAATATTTTTTGGATTCCAGTAATTTTACCAGTTAATATAATTTTAGAAAATAATTTTAGAAGCACAACCTATTTATTAGCTTTAACTTTTTATGTTGTATTATTGTTTGTTGCTAATTTAGTAGTTGTAAGCAGAAAAGGTGTTTAATTATATATTCTGATGGAAATGAATGGAGTGTTAAATTTTTGGATGGAAGTTTGGGAATTGTTTTGACTTTACTTTATAACCAAAATAAATCTGTAAAGACATATTGGAGAGAGGCGTTATTGATTTTTGATAATTTAACTATAGAAAATTAGGAGGAGAACTATGAAATTCAAAAAGATCTATCTTTCCGTAATTTTTTTCTTAAGTTTACTTGGATTGACTGGATGCACATATGAGAAGTATGATGTTAAATTTCTCGACTCAAGTTATAATCGATTTGATTATAAAGGAGAGCATTATGGTGTAACTAATCAATTAATTTCATATGAAGATATTGAAAGTAAAGTAAGCAATCATGATGATACTTATGAAATATCTTACGATGATTCCAATAATGAAATAAAGAATGATTTGTTGGAGATTGGTGACTTATATCAGACCAAGAGTAGAGAATTTGCCATAAAAATTGATAGTACTTTCTATAAATGTAGACTACTTGATAATATTTCTAAAGAAGAACTCCTAAAAGTTTCTGACTTATTTTATGTTCACTTAGTAGGAGGATTTGCTATCAATGAGCAAGAAGCCAGAGAGTTGAAGATAGGGGAACAATCATTTACAATTACTGAAGAAATTATTCCAAAAGAAGAGCTTAGTGCTACAGTTGCTAACTTAGATAATCAAGTGAAGTCTGTCACTAGATTATCAGGGGAGCATGAAAGTTGGAAATATGGAGAAATTTGTTCTTTAAAAAATCAGTCTATCCATGAGAAAGTAGCAGTTAAATTGAATGGAGAATATCATTTGGCTTTCTTTAGAAGTTAGTTTGTATATTAGATATGTGACACAAAAATTTTTTCCAGCATCTTTCAAATCAAATTCCCTTGACTTTCTTTATAATTGTGAGATAATAAGTAAAATATATAAAGGAGTTATATAAAATGGCTATAGCGAATTCAAGTAAAATTGTGACCTTCCAAGCTAATAGAGAATTAGTAAATGATGCCATGGAAGTGTTAAAAGAAAAAAATCTCTCTCTTTCATCGGCACTTAGATTATTTTTAAAGAATGTTGCCGTAACAAATGAAGTAGATTTACTTAGTGAAGAGGAATTGGAGAAGGAGTATTTATTTAGACAATTACAAGCAGAAGTTCAAGAAAGTTATGCTAAGATTGAGGCTGGGAATTACTTGACAGATGAGGATGTTGTGACACGCTATGGATTATAAAAAATATAGGATTTTGTATTCTCCTAGAGTGATTGATAGTTTGGATAAAATATATCAGTATATAGCAGAGGAAATCGGTTCTGTAGAGTCTGCGAGACGAAAAGTGGCGAGTATCAGAAAAGATATTAATCGTCTAGAAATTTTCCCCCAAGCTGGATTTGATGCCGATGAAAAATTTGGTAAGAAATTAGACCCTCGCTACCAAACGCGAGGATTGGCCTTGAGTAAGGATTATATTGTATTATATACAATTGTTGAGGATACCGTCAGACTTGCTTATTTACTTCCTTCAAAAAGTGATTACATGAAATTATTCAAGACTAAGTCGAGATATGACTAATTCATAATCTAGAAGATGTGTGTTTAGTGATGAATAAAAATCCTAGTTTGGCTCAGCCAAACTAGGATTTTCTTATTCGTTTCTGTCTACGATAACCGTTGAGTTTTTTATTTTCCCAATAGCTATTAAAGATTTTCTCCTTGCTTTCACGATTGATTTCCAAAAAATAGGCATAAATCAAATCGATAAAGAAGAGCATAGGAAGTTGAGCGGATATTCGTTGGATGTAGGAGGGTTGGCTGTGGGTGGCTACAAGAACAGTCTCTGTATAGGTCTGACTATCTTTATTTGGAACGCTTGTAAAGAGTACAGTCTTTGCGCCCATCTCCTTAGCGTCTAATAAACTGTCTAAAATAGAAGGAGTTGAGCCAGAAAGTGAGAAACCGAGTACGAGACAATTTTCATCCATAATGCTGGTTGTCCAAGCAAAGCCGTCTTGATCAGTCAAGGCCTCGCATACCACACCCAGACGCATGAAGCGCAATTTCATTTCACGAGCGACGAGGCCAGAACTGCCAGTTCCGAAGAAGTAGACACGATCAGCACCTTCGATTAACTGGGCGATTCGTTCTAGTTGTTTTTCGTCAATCAAGTCCTGTGTTTGTTCTCGCATATTACTGTAGCTTCTAAGAACTCGTTTTGTCAGGGGGCTGTGGTCGGGATGTTGGCTAGCTTGATTATCTGCTTGGTGTTGGTATTGGAAAATAAATTCTCGATAACCTGTAAAACCACACTTTTTAGCAAAGCGAGTCAGAGCGGCTTGAGAGATATGTAATTTTTGAGTGACCTGCTGAGAAGATAAATCATCTGCAATGGTTTCAGATTGTAAAAAATAGCGAGCGATTTCTTGCTCTAGATCTGTTAACTCTTCAAAATGAAGATCAATAATGCTTGCGATATCTTGCGGGTTCATGATACTCCTTTATTTGAGTCTAGCTATTAATCGATAATTATTTTTTGTAGCTTTTGTAAATATTATATCATATAAAATAGTTATGTTTAAATAAAAAAACCATCAGAAACTAAATTAAAAAAGCTCACTTCTTTTCCATAATTTTCTTCTCAAATTGTGGTACAATGAAGAGTAAGATTTTAAATAGAAATGAGACTGACTTGTATGAGAAAATTTGATAGCCATTCGATTCCGATTCGGCTTAATTTATTGTTTTCAATTGTTATTTTGCTTTTTATGGCCATCATTGGTCGCCTGCTTTACATGCAGGTTTTGAACAAGGATTTTTATGAGACAAAATTAGCATCGGCTAGTAAAACAAAGGTGACAACTAGTTCAGCCCGTGGACAAATCTACGATGCAACAGGGAAACCTCTCGTCGAAAACACCATCAAGCAAGTTGTATCTTTTACAAGGAACAACAAAATGACGGCTGCAGATTTAAAAGAAACAGCCAAGAAGTTGCTGGCTTATGTGGGAGTTTCTTCTCCAATATTGACTGACCGACAGTTGGCGGACTATTATCTAGCAGATCAAGATGTCTATAAGAAAGCAGTGGAAAGTTTACCACGTGATAAGCGCCTTGATTCTGATGGCAATCAATTATCTGAATCCGAGCTTTACAACAATACTGTTGAAAGTATCGATCCAAGTCAATTGGCCTACTCTGATGACGAAAAGAAAGAAATTTACCTCTTTAGCCAACTTAATGCAGTTGAAAATTTTGCGACAGGAACCATTGCGACAGATTCCTTGACAGATACTCAGATTGCCTTGATAGCTTCGGCCTCTAAGAATTTACCTGGTATCAGTATTTCAACCTCGTGGGATCGAAAAGTTCTAGAGACTTCACTTGCGTCTATAGTAGGAAGTGTATCCAGTGAAAAAGCTGGTCTTCCAGCTGAAGAAGCAGATGCTTATATCAAAAAGGGTTATTCTCTAAATGACCGTGTTGGAACCTCTTATCTAGAAAAACAATATGAAGAAACCTTGCAAGGAAAACGCTCGGTGAAAGAAATCCATCTAGACAAGTATGGCAATATGGAAAGTGTCGAAAATATCGAAGATGGTACCAAAGGGAATAATATTAAACTGACTATTGATTTGGCCTTCCAAGATAGCGTGGACAATCTGCTTAAGAGTTATTTCAATTCCGAACTGGGAAACGGAGGAGCCAAGTATTCAGAAGGTGTGTATGCAGTTGCTTTGAACCCAAAAACAGGTGCTGTGTTATCCATGTCAGGGATCAAACATGACCTGAACACGGGAGAGTTAACACAGGATTCCTTGGGAACTGTGACCAATGTCTTTGTACCCGGTTCGGTTGTTAAGGCCGCTACCATCAGCTCAGGTTGGGAAAATGGTGTTTTATCAGGAAACCAAACCTTAACAGATCAGCCTATTGTTTTCCAAGGTTCAGCTCCAATTTATTCTTGGTATAAATTGGCATATGGATCTTTTCCTATTACAGCTGTGGAAGCCTTGGAGTATTCATCTAATGCTTACGTGGTTCAAACCGCTCTTGGAATCATGGGCCAGACCTATCAACCAAATATGTTTGTTGGAACCAGCAATTTGGAAACAGCTATGGGAAAACTTCGTTCGACATTTGCTGAATATGGTCTTGGAGCCTCAACAGGCATTGACCTTCCAAATGAGTCAACTGGTTTTATACCAAAAGAGTATAATTTCGCTAATTACATTACCAATGCATTTGGCCAGTTTGATAACTACACCCCAATGCAATTGGCCCAGTACGTTGGCACCATTGCCAACAACGGTGTTCGAA
Source organism: bacterium (assembly GCA_905221245.1). Classification (GTDB taxonomy): domain Bacteria; phylum Bacillota; class Bacilli; order Lactobacillales; family Streptococcaceae; genus Streptococcus. Next base: position 110,231 of record CAJNCK010000004.1, on the reverse strand, counting down.
TTGCACCTCACATTGTTGAGGGGATTTATGGAAACAATGAACAAGGAGGCTTAGGGAACTTAATCCAATCTGTTGAAACCAAGGAAATGAATAAAATTAATATTTCTGAGTCTGATGTTTCCATCCTCCAACAAGGCTTTTATCAAGTGTCACATGGTGGTAGTGCTTTGACAACCGGTCGTGCCTTTTCAAATGGCGCAAGCGTATCGATTAGTGGTAAAACAGGTACTGCCGAAAGTTATGTTGAGGGTGGTCAAAAAGCTAACAATACTAATGCTGTGGCCTATGCACCATCAGATAATCCTCAAATCGCTGTAGCTGTTGTCTTTCCTCATAACACCAACCTTACAAATGGTGTCGGACCTTCCATTGCGCGCGACATTATCAACCTCTATAACCAACATCATCCAATGAATTAGAAAGGAACATATGCTTTATCCAACACCTATTGCTAAGCTAATTGACAGTTATTCTAAGTTACCGGGTATCGGGATTAAGACGGCTACCCGTCTGGCCTTCTATACTATTGGAATGTCTGATGACGATGTCAATGAATTTGCTAAAAATCTCCTTTCTGCTAAGAGAGAGCTGACCTACTGTTCCATCTGCGGTCGCCTGACTGATGACGATCCTTGCTCTATCTGTACCGATCCGACTCGTGACCAGACAACGATTCTGGTTCTCGAAGATAGTCGCGATGTGGCAGCCATGGAGAATATCCAAGAATACCATGGACTCTATCATGTCTTACATGGTCTTATTTCTCCCATGAATGGTATCAGTCCAGATGATATCAATCTCAAGAGCCTTATGACTCGTCTTATGGATAGTGAAGTTTCAGAAGTGATTGTGGCGACCAATGCTACAGCAGATGGGGAAGCGACATCCATGTATCTTTCACGTTTGCTCAAGCCAGCTGGTATCAAGGTTACGCGTCTAGCACGAGGTCTCGCTGTCGGAGCGGATATTGAGTATGCGGATGAAGTTACACTCTTACGAGCCATTGAAAATCGAACAGAGTTGTAAGTCTAGACAAATTAACACACTCAATTCATTTATACAAAAATCACGGAGACCGACAGTTGTTTTATCGGTCTCTTTTTAGATTTATTGAAGACCAGTATCAGGTTCAAGTTTCAAAAAAGAAGCAAATATGATATACTAAAGAACGAGTATTCTATTAGAATTGGAACAAATAATATGAAACAAACGATTATTCTTTTATACGGTGGACGTAGTGCAGAGCGTGAAGTCTCTGTTCTTTCAGCTGAAAGTGTGATGCGTGCGGTCAACTACGACCGTTTCACAGTCAAGACTTTCTTCATCAGCCAGTCAGGTGACTTTATTAAAACGCAAGAATTTAGCCAGACTCCAGGTCAAGAGGATCGTCTTATGACCAATGAAACCATTGATTGGGATAAGCAAGTTGCACCAAGTGCTATCTACGAAGAAGGAGCAGTGGTCTTTCCAGTTCTTCACGGTCCGATGGGAGAAGATGGCTCTGTTCAAGGATTCTTAGAAGTTTTGAAAATGCCTTATGTTGGTTGTAACATATTGTCATCTAGTCTTGCCATGGATAAAATCACCACTAAGCGTGTCTTAGAATCTGTCGGGATTGCCCAAGTTCCTTATGTGGCCATTGTCGAAGGTGATGATATGACTGCTAAAATTGCTGAAGTTGAAGAAAAATTGACTTATCCAGTTTTCACAAAACCATCTAACATGGGTTCTAGTGTCGGTATTTCTAAGTCTGAAAATCAAGAGGAACTTCGTCAAGCCTTGAAACTTGCCTTCCAATATGACAGCCGTGTCTTGGTAGAGCAAGGGGTAAATGCTCGTGAAATCGAGGTTGGTCTCTTGGGCAACTACGATGTCAAGAGTACGCTACCAGGAGAAGTAGTCAAGGATGTTGCCTTTTATGACTACGATGCCAAGTATATTGACAACAAGATTACCATGGATATCCCAGCTAAAATCAGTGATGATGTGGTAGCTGTCATGCGTCAGAATGCAGAAACTGCCTTCCGTGCTATTGGTGGTTTAGGTCTATCTCGTTGTGATTTCTTCTATACAGATAAGGGAGAGATTTTCCTCAACGAGCTCAATACCATGCCAGGTTTCACCCAGTGGTCTATGTACCCACTACTTTGGGACAATATGGGAATCAGCTACCCAGAACTAATCGAGCGTTTGGTTGACCTTGCCAAGGAAAGTTTTGACAAGCGCGAAGCGCATTTGCTATAAAATGAAAGAGAGGGTAGAAGCCAGAACCATCACTGAAAGGTGACTAGAGTTCTCGGACTTCAACCCTTTTTAAAGGAGTAGAAATGAAATTAACAATCCATGAAGTTGCCCAAGTTGTCGGAGCTAAAAATGATGTCAGCATCTTTGAGGATGCTCAGTTGGAAAATGCTGAGTTTGACAGTCGTTTGATTGCGACAGGAGATTTATTTGTCCCCCTCAAAGGTGCGCGTGACGGTCATGACTTTATCGAAACAGCTTTTGAAAATGGTGCGGTAGCAACCCTGTCTGAGAAAGAGGTTGCAAATCATCCCTATATTCTAGTAGATGATGTTCTGACTGCCTTTCAGCAACTAGCAGCCTACTATCTCGAAAAAACGACTGTTGATGTCTTTGCGGTTACAGGTTCAAATGGCAAGACAACGACCAAGGATATGTTAGCTCACTTGCTATCAACTACCTACAAAACTTACAAAACACAAGGCAACTACAATAATGAGATTGGCCTTCCTTACACAGTTCTCCATATGCCTGAAGAAACAGAAAAGTTGGTCTTAGAGATGGGACAGGATCACTTGGGAGATATTCATCTCTTGTCAGAATTGGCTCATCCAAAAACAGCCATCGTGACCTTGGTTGGAGAAGCCCATTTGGCCTTTTTCAAAGACCGTTCTGAAATTGCTAAAGGAAAAATGCAAATTGCAGACGGTATGGCTTCAGGTTCTTTGCTCCTAGCGCCAGCAGATCCGATTGTAGAGGACTACTTGCCAACTGATAAAAAGGTGGTTCGTTTTGGCCAAGGAGCAGAGTTGGAAATTACCGACTTGGTTGAGCGTAAGGATAGTCTGACCTTTAAGGCTAATTTCTTGGAACAAGCCCTTGATTTGCCAGTGACTGGTAAGTACAATGCCACCAATGCTATGATTGCATCCTATGTTGCCCTGCAAGAAGGAGTTTCAGAGGAGCAAATCCGTTTGGCCTTCCAAAATCTTGAATTGACGCGTAACCGTACTGAGTGGAAGAAAGCAGCCAATGGAGCAGATATACTATCAGATGTTTACAATGCCAATCCAACTGCTATGAAGTTGATTTTAGAGACTTTCTCTGCCATTCCAGCCAATGAAGGTGGCAAGAAAATTGCTGTCTTGGCGGATATGAAGGAACTTGGTGACCAGTCTGTTCAACTTCATAATCAGATGATTTTGAGCCTTTCTCCAGATGTGCTTGATACCGTTATTTTCTATGGAGAAGACATTGCTGAATTAGCCCAATTGGCCAGTCAAATGTTCCCAATTGGCCACGTTTACTACTTCAAGAAAACAGAAGACCAAGACCAATTTGAAGACCTAGTCAAGCAGGTCAAAGAAAGCCTTGGAGTCAATGACCAAATCCTGCTCAAAGGCTCTAACTCTATGAATCTAGCCAAGTTGGTAGAAAGTTTAGAAAATGAAGCCAAGTGATTTTGCTAAGTATCTGCAAAGAATGATTGCCCTTACAGATACTGGATTAACCTTTACAAAAGATCCTTTTGACCGTGAGCGCTACGAGGACTTGCGAAGTCTGTTATCTGAAATGTTGAATCAGGGATCAGACCTGGATGCAGAAGAAGTGGCAGAAGTCTTGAAACCAACTTCAGCTTATGCGACTCCCTTAATGGACGTCCGTGCTTGGATTGTTGAGGATGAGAAGATTTGTCTGGTTAGGGGACAAGGAGAGGATAGTTGGGCTTTGCCAGGTGGCTTTGGTGAAGTCGGCTATTCTCCAACTGAAAATATTCTCAAGGAAATTGAAGAAGAAACCGGTTTTAAAGCCAAAGTTGAAAGACTGCTAGCTGTTTTTGATACCAATCGTTTCCAACTACAGAGCAAACAATATGCAAAGTTTGTTTTTGAATGTAAGCTTCTCGATGGACAATTCCAAGAAAATCAAGAAATCGCTGCCCTTCAATTTTTTGCAATTGACCAACTGCCGAATTTATCTGAAAAACGCATTACCAAGGAGCAAATCGAGATTCTTTGGCAGGTTTATCAAGGTCAGAGGGAGCAATATCTTGATTAAGAAGATGATTATCGTATTTCTAAATCCATTTTTGACCAATAGCATGGTATAATAATATGCAGGAAAATTTTGAATCATGAGGAATACTAGATGAATTTATGGGATATTTTCTTTACGACACAAGCAACAGAACCACCCAAATTTGACCTTTTTTGGTATGTTAGCCTATTTACGCTCTTAGCCTTAACATTTTTTACAGCCTATCGCTATCGTGAAAAGAAGGCTTGCCAACGATTTTTTCAAATCTTGCAGGCAGTTCAGTTGATCCTCCTTTATGGTTGGTACTGGGTCAATCATATGCCGTTGTCAGAAAGCCTACCTTTTTACCATTGCCGCATGGCTATGTTTGTGGTGCTTTTGCTTCCTGGTCAGTCTAAATATAGGCAGTATTTTGCATTACTAGGAACATTTGGGACATTAGCAGCCTTTGTTTATCCAGTTCCAGATGCCTATCCTTTCCCACATATTGCGATTTTATCCTTTATCTTTGGCCACTTAGCTCTCTTGGGGAACTCTCTAGTTTATCTATTGAGACAGTATAACGCGCGATTGCTGGATGTGAAGGGAATTTTTCTCATGACCTTTGCACTAAATGCCTTGATTTTTGTGGTCAATTTAGTAACAGGTGGAGATTACGGATTCTTGACAAAACCACCATTGGTTGGAGACCATGGCTTAGTAGCTAATTATTTAATCGTTTCCCTGGCCTTATCAGCAGCGATTACGTTAACAAAGAAAATCTTGGAACTATTTTTAGAACAAGAAGCAGAAAAAATGATTGCAAAGAAAGCTTAGAAATGAGCTTTCTTTTTTGGCAATAGACAGATTGTTGTTGGCTATATAGGACAGAAAAATTTTTGTAAAGGAAAAGTTAAAAATTGGCTAGTAAATTTAGGAAAAACTAAGCACAATCAGATTTTTTGTGTTATAATATTCTGTGAATAGCTATGCCTATGTTTAGCTATGGAATATTACGAAGTGAGAAACTTGGAAGATAGAGAGGATGCGATGTAATGGCTAGAGAAGGCTTTTTTACAGGTCTAGATATTGGAACAAGCTCTGTCAAGGTGCTTGTAGCCGAGCAGAGAAATGGTGAATTAAATGTAATTGGCGTGAGTAATGCCAAAAGTAAAGGTGTAAAGGATGGAATTATTGTTGATATTGATGCAGCAGCAACTGCTATCAAATCAGCTATTTCCCAAGCAGAAGAAAAGGCAGGTATTTCGATTAAATCAGTGAATGTCGGCTTGCCTGGTAATCTTTTGCAGGTAGAACCAACTCAAGGGATGATTCCAGTAACATCTGATACCAAGGAAATTACGGATCAAGATGTTGAAAATGTTGTCAAATCAGCTTTGACAAAGAGTATGACACCTGACCGTGAAGTCATTACCTTTATTCCTGAAGAATTTATTGTGGATGGTTTCCAAGGGATTCGTGACCCACGTGGCATGATGGGGGTTCGCCTTGAAATGCGTGGTTTGCTTTATTCAGGACCTCGTACTATCTTGCACAATTTGCGTAAGACAGTTGAACGTGCAGGTGTTCAGGTTGAAAATGTTATCATTTCGCCACTAGCAATGATTCAATCAGTTTTGAACGAAGGTGAACGTGAATTTGGTGCTACAGTGATTGATATGGGGGCAGGCCAAACGACTGTCGCTACAATCCGTAACCAAGAACTCCAGTTTACCAATATTTTCCAAGAAGGCGGAGATTATGTAACTAAGGATATCTCTAAAGTCTTGAAAACTTCTCAGAAGTTGGCTGAAGGTTTGAAATTAAACTATGGAGAGGCTTATCCTCCTCTTGCAAGTAAAGAAACCTTCCAAGTAGAGGTTATTGGGGAAGTAGAACCTGTTGAAGTTACAGAAAGCTACCTGGCAGAAATTATTTCAGCTCGCATTAAGCACATTTTTGAACAAATCAAGCAAGAGTTGGAAAGAAGACATTTGTTGGATCTTCCAGGTGGGATTGTTTTGATTGGTGGAAATGCTATTTTGCCAGGTATTGTAGAACTTGCACAGGAAGTCTTTGGCGTCCGTGTCAAACTCTATGTTCCAAACCAAGTTGGTATTCGCAATCCAGCCTTTGCGCATGTGATTAGTCTATCAGAATTCGCTGGACAATTGACAGAAGTCAATCTTTTGGCTCAAAGAGCAGTCAAGGGTGAAGTTGCTCTGACTCATCAACCAATTAGTTTTGGGGGAATGATTCAGAAAACAGCTCAGTTTGTACAATCAACGCCTGTTCAACCAGTTCCTGCTCCAGAAGTAGAGCCGGTTGCGCCTACAGAATCAATGGCGGATTTCCAACAAGCTTCACAAAATAAACCGAAATTAGCAGATCGTTTCCGTGGCTTAATCGGAAGCATGTTTGATGAATAAAAGAGGAAAAATAAACTATGACATTTTCATTTGATACAGCAGCAGCTCAAGGTGCAGTTATTAAAGTAATCGGTGTTGGTGGAGGTGGTGGTAACGCCATTAACCGCATGGTTGACGAAGGTGTTGCAGGCGTAGAATTTATCGCAGCAAACACAGATGTACAAGCTTTGAGTAGTACAAAAGCTGAGACTGTAATTCAGTTGGGTCCTAAATTGACTCGCGGTTTGGGTGCTGGCGGTCGACCTGAAGTTGGTCAAAAGGCTGCTGAAGAAAGCGAAGAAGCCTTGACTCAAGCTATTACTGGAGCAGATATGGTCTTCATTACTGCGGGTATGGGAGGTGGATCAGGTACTGGTGCAGCTCCTGTTATTGCCCGTATTGCTAAAGATTTGGGTGCTCTTACAGTTGGTGTTGTGACACGTCCTTTCGGTTTTGAAGGAAGCAAACGTGGTCAGTACGCTGTGGAAGGAATCAATCAGCTTCGCGAACATGTAGATACTTTATTGATTATTTCAAACAACAACTTGCTTGAAATTGTTGATAAGAAAACTCCACTTCTTGAAGCTCTTAGCGAAGCAGATAACGTACTTCGCCAAGGTGTTCAAGGTATTACTGATTTGATTACAAACCCTGGTTTGATTAACCTTGACTTTGCTGATGTTAAAACAGTTATGGCAAATAAAGGGAATGCCTTAATGGGTATCGGTATCGGTAGTGGAGAAGAACGTGTGGTAGAGGCAGCTCGTAAGGCAATCTACTCACCACTTCTTGAAACAACTATTGACGGTGCTGAAGATGTTATCGTCAACGTTACTGGTGGTCTCGACTTGACTTTGATTGAGGCAGAAGAAGCTTCAGAGATCGTCAACCAAGCAGCTGGTCAAGGAGTGAACATCTGGCTCGGAACATCAATTGATGAAAACATGAAAGATGAAATTCGTGTTACAGTTGTGGCAACTGGTGTTCGTCAAGATCGTGTTGAAAAAGTTGTGGGCCATGCACCAAGACAAGCTGTTCGTCATGAACAAGTAAGCCCAAGTCATGCACACAATTATAATCGTCATTTTGATATGGCTGAAACTGCAGAAATTCCAAGTCCAGCACCTCGCCGTACAGAAACTTCTCAAACTTCAGCATTTGGTGATTGGGACTTGCGTCGTGAGACAATTGTTCGACCAACTGATTCAGTGGTATCACCAGTTGAACGTTTCGAAGCACCATCTTTACACGATGAGGATGAATTAGACACTCCTCCATTTTTCAAAAATCGTTAAGTAAATGAATTTGAAAGAAAATACAGAACGTGTTTTTCAACAAATAAGAGATGCAAGTCAGCAGTCAGAAAGAGAAGCCAATTCTGTTTCGGTTGTTGCTGTTACAAAATATGTAGACGTACCGACAGCGGAGGCTTTGCTTCCGCTAGGTGTGCATCATATTGGTGAAAATCGTGTGGATAAATTTCTTGAGAAATATGAAGCTTTAAAAGACCGGAATATTACCTGGCATTTGATTGGAACCTTGCAAAGACGCAAGGTCAAAGATGTCATTCAGTATGTTGATTATTTCCACGCTTTGGATTCATTAAAGCTAGCAGAGGAAATTCAAAAAAGAAGTGACCGAGTTGTTAAGTGTTTCTTACAAGTAAATATCTCAAGGGAAGAGAGCAAACATGGTTTTTCAAGGGAAGAACTATTAGAGCTCTTGCCAGAATTGGTCACCTTAGATAAAATTGAATATGTCGGCTTGATGACCATGGCTCCTTTTGAAGCTAGTAGTGATGAGTTGAAAGAAATTTTTAAAGCTACGCAGGATTTGCAACTAGAAATTAGAGAAAAACAAATTCCCAATATGCCAATGACGGACTTGAGTATGGGTATGAGTCGTGACTACAAGGAAGCGATTGAATTTGGCTCAACATTTGTCAGAATTGGTACAGCATTTTTTAAATAGGAAAGAAATATGTCTTTAAAAGATAGATTTGATAAATTTATAGATTATTTTACAGAAGATGGAGAAGATGTTGGTACTGCATATCAGCCTAAAGCTGAAGAGCCGATTGTGACTCCAGTCCCTTCTGTTCAAGAGTTGCCTCAACAAGCTGGTAGCACGCCATCTAAAGATAAAAACATCACTCGTCTTCATGCCCGTCAACAAGAGTTGGCTATGCAAAGTCAACGTTCTACTGATAAGGTGACAATTGATGTTCGTTATCCACGTAAATACGAAGATGCCACAGATATTGTTGATTTATTAGCTGGTAACGAAAGTATTTTGATTGATTTCCAATATATGACAGAAGTTCAAGCTCGTCGTTGTTTGGACTATCTGGATGGGGCGCGCCACGTTTTAGCTGGTAACATGAAAAAGGTAGCATCTACTATGTACCTGCTGACACCAGTTGATGTTGTCGTCAATATTGAAGATATCAAAATTCCAGATGAATCACAAAATGGTGAATTTGGCTTTGATATGAAACGTACGAGAGTGAGATAATGATCTTTCTCATTCGTTTTGTTCAAAATGCAGTGGATATCTATTCACTGATTTTAATCGTGTTTGCTCTGATGTCTTGGTTTCCCAATGCTTATGAATCACGTCTTGGACGCTTGATTATTAGTTTAGTGAAACCGATAATAGCTCCCTTGCAACGTTTGCCCCTCCAGATTGCAGGTCTTGACTTGTCTGTTTGGATTGCGGTATTACTAGTTCACTTCCTAGGGGAACAATTGATTCGACTTTTAGTGATCTTTCTATGAACAAGATGATTTATCAACACTTTTCTAAGAATGATTCGTCTTTTATTGATAAGGGAGTAGAATGGATAAAAAAGGTAGAAGATTCTTATTCTCCTTTTTTAACACCCTTTGTAAATCCCCATCAAGAAAAGATTTTAAAAGTTCTAGCATCAACGAACGGCATCTCCTACATGAGCAGTCGGCAGTTTCTTGAAACTGAATATGTGCGGATACTCCTGTATCCTGATTATTTTGAACCCGAATTTTCTGATTTTGAACTTTCCTTGCAAGAAATAGTTTATCCTAATAAGTTTGAACGCTTAACGCATGCAAAAATATTAGGGACTGTTTTAAATCAGCTGGGAATTGATAGGAAGCTATTTGGTGATATCTTAGTCAATGAAGAGAGAGCACAGATTATCATTAATCGACAGTTTAGTCTCCTTTTCCAAGACGGTATTACGAAAATTGCTCGTCTACCGGTTCGTCTAGAAGAACGGGATTTTACTGAGAAGATTGATACAGTGGAGGACTATCAAGAATTAGATATTTGTATCACTAGTTCTAGGTTAGATGTTTTTCTAGCTGGGGTCTTCAAGCTGTCTAGAAATCAGGCAAATCAGTTAATTGAAAAGCAAGCAGTTCAAGTCAATTACCATTTAGTTGAAAAATCAGATTATGCAGTTCAAGTTGGTGATTTGATTAGTGTAAGGAAATTTGGTCGATTAAAACTCGTTAGGGATAATGGGCAGACAAAAAAAGATAAAAAGAAATTAACGGTCCAATTGTTATTAAGTAAGTGAGGAAAATTATGCCAATTACATCGTTAGAAATCAAAGATAAAACCTTTAGCACACGCTTTAGAGGGTTTGATCAAGAAGAAGTAGATGAATTTTTAGATATTGTAGTTCGTGATTATGAAGATTTGGTTCGTTCTAATCATGATAAGGATTTACATATTAAGAGTTTGGAAGAGCGTTTGTCTTACTTTGATGAGATGAAAGATTCATTGAGCCAGTCTGTATTGATTGCACAAGATACAGCTGAGCGAGTAAAACAAGCTGCAACTGAACGTTCAAACAATATCATTCACCAAGCAGAGCAGGATGCACAACGTTTGTTGGAAGAAGCTAAATACAAGGCGAATGAAATTCTTCGTCAAGCAACTGATAATGCCAAGAAAGTTGCTGTTGAAACAGAAGAATTGAAGAACAAGAGCCGTGTCTTCCACCAACGTCTCAAATCAACAATTGAGAGCCAGTTAGCAATTGTTGAATCTTCAGATTGGGAAGATATTCTTCGTCCAACAGCTACTTATCTTCAAACAAGTGATGAAGCCTTCAAAGAAGTAGTAAGCGAAGTCTTAGGTGACTCTGTCTTGCAACAACATCAAGAGGAGGAACCAATTGATATTACTCGTCAGTTTTCTCCCGAGGAAATGGCAGAGTTGCAAGCGCGTATCGAAGCGGCTAATAAGGAACTTGCGGAAGCCGAAGCAAGAGCTGAGCAAGAACAAGTGGTTTCACCAGCTCCGGTTGTTGAAGAAAGTCCAGCTCATCCAGTTGGTCCAATGTATGAAGAGCCAGAGGTAGCTCCAAGCAATTACTCAGGGCCAACGCCAGCTACTGAAGCTGTAAACTCAGAACCAGGTTTTGCGGCACCGCAAGAATCTGTTACAATTTTATAAGAAATGATCTGAGAACAATATCTTGTCCTTATATTTCCAGCGAGCAGGAGATGGTGTGAGTCCTGCATTCCCTAATGATAAGATTATCCTCTCAAACAATCAAGTCTGAATGAAGTAAGATTTGACGTTCCCCACGTTACGGGATAAGAGGGAGAAGGACCAGATCTTTTTCCGAATAAAGGTGGTACCACGATTTTCGTCCTTTTTGGAAGTCGTGGTTTTTAATTTGTTATTATTTATAAAGGAGATACCATGAAACTCAAAGATACCCTTAACCTTGGGAAAACAGCTTTCCCAATGCGTGCAGGCCTTCCTACCAAAGAGCCAGTTTGGCAAAAGGAATGGGAAGATGCAAAACTTTATCAACGTCGTCAAGAATTGAACCAAGGAAAACCTCATTTCACCTTACATGATGGCCCTCCATACGCAAACGGAAATATCCACGTTGGACACGCTATGAACAAGATTTCAAAAGATATCATTGTTCGTTCAAAATCTATGTCAGGATTTTATGCACCTTATATCCCAGGTTGGGATACTCACGGTCTGCCAATCGAGCAAGTTTTGGCAAAACAAGGTGTTAAACGCAAAGAAATGGACTTGGTTGAGTACTTGAAACTTTGTCGTGAATATGCTCTTTCTCAAGTAGATAAACAACGTGAAGATTTTAAACGTTTGGGGGTTTCTGGTGACTGGGAAAATCCATATGTGACGTTGACTCCTGACTATGAGGCAGCCCAAATCCGTGTATTTGGTGAGATGGCTAATAAAGGTTATATCTACCGTGGAGCTAAGCCAGTTTACTGGTCTTGGTCATCTGAGTCAGCCCTCGCTGAAGCAGAGATTGAATACCATGACTTGCTTTCAACTTCCCTTTACTATGCCAACAAGGTAAAAGATGGAAAAGGGATTCTAGATACAGATACTTACATCGTTGTTTGGACAACTACTCCATTTACTATCACAGCTTCTCGTGGTTTGACTGTTGGAGCAGATATTGATTACGTTTTAGTTCAACCTGCTAGTGAAGCTCGTAAGTTTGTGGTTGCTGCAGAATTATTGACTAGCTTGTCTGAGAAATTTGGCTGGGCTGATGTTCAAGTATTGGCAACTTACCGTGGTCAAGAATTGAACCACATCGTAACAGAACACCCATGGGATACGGCTGTAGATGAGTTGGTGATCCTTGGTGACCACGTTACCACTGATTCTGGTACAGGTATTGTCCATACAGCCCCTGGTTTTGGTGAGGACGACTACAATGTTGGTATTGCTAATGGTCTTGAAGTCGCAGTCACTGTTAACGAGCGTGGTATCATGATGGCTAATGCTGGTGCTGAGTTTGAAGGTCAATTCTATGACAAGGTTGTACCAACTGTTATTGAAAAACTTGGTAGCCTCCTTCTTGCTCAAGAAGAAATCTCTCACTCATACCCATTTGACTGGCGTACGAAAAAACCAATCATCTGGCGTGCGGTTCCACAATGGTTTGCTTCAGTTTCAAAATTCCGCCAAGAAATCTTGGACGAAATTGAAAAAGTGAAATTCCACTCAGAATGGGGTAAAGTGCGTCTTTACAATATGATCCGTGACCGTGGCGATTGGGTTATCTCTCGTCAACGTGCTTGGGGTGTTCCACTTCCTATCTTCTACGCTGAAGATGGTACAGCGATCATGACTGCTGAAACTATTGAACACGTGGCTCAACTCTTTGAGGAACATGGTTCAAGTATTTGGTGGGAACGTGATGCTAAGGACCTCTTGCCTGAAGGATTTACTCATCCAGGTTCACCAAATGGCGAGTTCAAAAAAGAAACTGATATCATGGATGTTTGGTTTGACTCAGGTTCATCATGGAATGGAGTTGTAGTAAACCGTTCTGAGTTGACTTACCCAGCAGACCTTTACCTAGAAGGTTCTGACCAATATCGTGGTTGGTTCAACTCATCACTCATCACATCTGTTGCCAACCATGGGGTAGCGCCTTACAAACAAATCTTGTCACAAGGTTTTGCCCTTGACGGTAAAGGCGAGAAGATGTCTAAATCTCTTGGAAATACCATTGCCCCAAGTGATGTTGAAAAACAATTTGGTGCTGAAATCTTACGTCTCTGGGTAACAAGTGTTGACTCAAGCAATGACGTACGTATCTCTATGGATATCTTGAGCCAAGTCTCTGAAACTTACCGTAAGATTCGTAACACCCTTCGTTTCTTGATTGCTAACACATCTGACTTTAACCCAGCTCAAGACGCAGTAGCTTACGATGAACTTCGTTCAGTTGATAAGTACATGACGATTCGCTTTAATCAGCTTGTTAAGACCATTCGTGATGCTTACGCAAACTTTGAATTCTTGACAATCTACAAGGCCTTGGTAAACTTTATCAATGTTGATTTGTCAGCCTTCTACCTTGATTTTGCCAAAGATGTTGTTTACATCGAAGGTGCCAAATCACTGGAACGCCGTCAAATGCAAACTGTTTTCTATGACATTCTTGTGAAAATCACCAAACTCTTGACACCGATCCTCCCTCATACTGCGGAAGAAATCTGGTCATACCTTGAGTTTGAAGCAGAAGACTTCGTTCAATTGTCAGAATTGCCAGAAGCGGAAACTTTTGCTAACCAAGAAGAAATCTTGGATACCTGGGCAGCCTTCATGGATTTCCGTGGACAAGCTCAAAAAGCCTTGGAAGAAGCTCGTAATGCAAAGGTAATCGGTAAATCACTTGAAGCACACTTGACAGTTTATCCAAATGAAGTGGTGAAAACTCTACTCGAAGCAGTAAACAGCAATGTAGCTCAACTTTTGATCGTGTCTGAATTGACTATCACAGAAGGATCAGCTCCAGAGAGTGCAGTAAGCTTTGAAGATGTGGCCTTTACAGTTGAACGCGCTGCAGGTGAAGTATGTGACCGTTGCCGTCGTATCGACCCAACAACAGCAGAACGCAGCTACCACGCAGTCATTTGTGACCACTGTGCAAGCATTGTAGAAGAAAACTTTGCGGATGCAGTCGCAGAAGGATTTGAAGCGAAGTAAGTTGAAAAGTCCAGGGAAAACTCAATCTGAGAAGAAAAGACAACTAATCTTATAGACTATAAAACGCATTGTATCAAGTTTTTGAACACCTGATATGATGCGTTTTTATAATATTAGAAGTTTATTGTCGTTTTCTTGTTTCAATTAACTTTGCATCGTTGTATATTGTTGAATTTCAAAAAGCTCATGAATCATCTGAAAAGTAGATTTCATGAGCTTTTATTTGTTGGCATTCTAAAGGGATTCATCAATCAAGTGTTTAAGATTTGATAGGAGATGCTCCAAAGTTAGGACTGTTTTCTGCTGGTGAGCTAGTTGGTAGAGATTTTGAAAGTAGTCTTGAATATCGTTTTCAAAATTTTGAGGTAGATGAGAGCATTTGTTTTTTGCGAACTGGAGCATGCGTTTTTCTCCTGGATGGAGCTGCTCATTGAAGGCAAAGAGCAAATCGAAATAAGAGGCGAAAAACTCGCTAGTGCGGTGATTGATGCTGAGTAAATCTTGGCGTTTGAGGGCTTTTTTAATTTGTCTTGAAAAAGCTGGCATAGCTTGGTCGAGAAGTAGGGACTGCTTGTTTATGATATTCTTTTTCAGTTCAGCTGGATAAGGAAGATTATACTTTTTCTGGAGAGCAGCATAGTGACCACCTCGATCGTAGATAATCTTACTGTTGAGCAGATTGTACCACATACAAGTAGTGTAAGAATTCTGGGCTTGGTGCTCTAAAACCACGGCTTGTAAATCTTTGTCAAATTCGTTCAAAGAGCGGTAAATCAGCTCGATTTCGATACCATTATTGAGAACACAATCATCCTCCAATTCCCAAAATTGATTACCGATTTCCATATAGGAGCAGTATTTACTGAGAATTTCTTTTCGTATGTCTGGCGAGAGAGGAGCACTGAGGTAGACATATACATCATAATCAGAGTCTTTGTCAAAATCTTGTCCGACCCGTGAACCTCCTAGAGCTAGAGCCTCTACTTGCTCTAGTTGAGCCAATTCTTTAAAGAGATGTTGTGGCATAATGTTAACCTTCTTTATTTTTTGACATCATTCTAACAAAAAGTAAGGAGACTAGCAAGGGTGAAATGGAATTTTCTTTTTAAACATTTGCTGATATTTGATTAAAGCAATTCAAGTCTCAAACAGTCCTTTCCTTTTTGGTTTTGACTAGCTTTTTTGTGAAAAATTGTGTAAAATAGAATAGATAAACGAGGGAAAACCTCGGAAAATTTAAAGGAGAATCCATCTAATGGTAAAATTGGTTTTTGCTCGCCACGGTGAGTCTGAATGGAACAAAGCTAACCTTTTCACTGGTTGGGCTGATGTTGATTTGTCTGAAAAAGGTACACAACAAGCGATTGACGCTGGTAAATTGATCAAAGAAGCTGGTATCGAATTTGACCAAGCTTACACTTCAGTATTGAAACGTGCTATCAAAACAACTAACTTGGCTCTTGAAGCTTCTGACCAATTGTGGGTTCCAGTTGAAAAATCATGGCGCTTGAACGAACGTCACTACGGTGGTTTGACTGGTAAAAACAAAGCTGAAGCTGCTGAGCAATTTGGTGATGAGCAAGTTCACATCTGGCGTCGTTCATACGATGTATTGCCTCCAAACATGGACCGTGATGATGAGCACTCAGCTCACACAGACCGTCGTTATGCTTCACTTGACGACTCAGTTATCCCAGATGCTGAAAACTTGAAAGTGACTTTGGAACGTGCCCTTCCTTTCTGGGAAGATAAAATCGCTCCAGCTCTTAAAGATGGTAAAAACGTATTCGTAGGAGCTCACGGTAACTCAATCCGTGCCCTTGTAAAACACATCAAAGGTTTGTCAGATGACGAAATCATGGACGTGGAAATCCCTAACTTCCCACCATTGGTATTCGAATTCGACGAAAAATTGAACGTAGTTTCTGAATACTACCTTGGAAAATAAAAAATTGTAAGTCTAGAATTGATTTCTAGGCTTTTTATGTTAGTATGGTAGTATGATAAGGAATAAAAAACAAGATTATGTACTGATCTACAAGCAACCAGCTTTAAGCACTTATAAGGGGTGGGAAGATGAGGCTTTACCGATAGGCAATGGTTCTTTAGGGGCCAAAGTCTTTGGGCTTGTAGGGGCTGAGCGGATTCAATTTAATGAAAAAAGTCTCTGGTCTGGTGGTCCACTTCCTGATAGTTCAGATTATCAGGGTGGTAATCTTCAGGACCAGTATAGTTTTTTAGCTGAGATTCGGCAGGCTTTGGAAAAGAGAGATTACAATACTGCTAAGGAACTGGCTGAGCAGCACCTAGTTGGGCCCCAAACGAGTCAATATGGGACCTATCTGTCCTTTGGAGATATTTTCATTGAGTTCAGCCAGCAAGGTAAGACTTTGTCTCAGGTGACGGATTACCAGAGACAGCTGAATATCAGTAAGGCTCTTGCGACGACTTCTTATGCCTATAAGGGAACGAGATTTAAACGTGAAGCCTTTGCGAGTTTTCCAGATGATCTCTTGATTCAACGCTTTACTAAGGAAGGGTTGGAAAGTCTAGATTTTACTATAGAACTATCCTTGACCCGTGACTTGGCTTCTGATGGAAAGTATGAGCAGAAAAAGTCTGATTACAAGGAATGCCAGCTGGATATCACTGATTCTCATATCTTGATGAAGGGAAGAGTTAAGGATAATGACCTGCAGTTTGCTGGCTGTCTCGCTTGGAAAACGGATGGAGACATTAGAGTCTGGTCGGATAAGGTTCAGATATCAGGAGCCAGTTATGCCAATCTTTTCTTGGCAGCTAAGACGGATTTTGCCCAAAATCCTGCTAGCAATTATCGCAAGGAAATAGATTTAGAGCAACAAGTAAAGGACTTGGTGGATACAGCTAAAGAAAAGGGCTATGACCAATTGAAATCAAGGCATATTCAGGACTACCAAGCCTTATTCCAGCGTGTTCAATTGGATTTAGGGGCTGAAGTTGATGCATCCACTACAGATGATTTGTTAAAAAATTATAAGCCACAAGAAGGGCAGGCTTTGGAGGAACTGTTCTTCCAGTATGGACGGTATTTATTGATTAGTTCTTCTAGAGATTGTCTAGATGCTCTACCAGCTAACTTGCAAGGGGTCTGGAATGCGATTGACAATCCTCCTTGGAATTCAGACTATCACTTGAATATCAATCTGCAGATGAATTATTGGCCAGCCTATGTGACTAACCTCTTAGAAACGGCCTTTCCGGTCATCAACTATATCGATGATTTGCGGGTCTATGGTCGCATAGCGGCTGCAAGGTATGCAGGAATCGTTTCTCAGAAAGGGGAAGAGAATGGTTGGTTGGTCCATACTCAAGCGACTCCTTTTGGCTGGACGGCACCTGGTTGGGATTACTATTGGGGCTGGTCGCCAGCTGCCAATGCGTGGATGATGCAAACGGTTTATGAGGCCTATACATTTTATAGGGATAAAAACTATCTCAGGGAGAAAATTTATCCCATGTTGAGGGAAACGGTTCGTTTTTGGAATGCTTTTTTACATAAGGATCAGCAGGCCCAGCGTTGGGTATCTTCTCCATCTTATTCGCCAGAACATGGGCCGATTTCGATTGGCAATACCTATGACCAATCTCTGATTTGGCAATTATTCCATGATTTTATTCAGGCTGCTCAAGAATTGGGGCTGGATGCGGACTTGTTGACGGAAGTCAAAGAAAAATTTGATTTATTAAATCCTCTTCAAATTACTCAATCTGGTCGAATCAGGGAGTGGTATGAGGAGGAAGAGCAGTATTTTCAAAATGAGAAGGTGGAGGCCCAACATCGGCATGCTTCCCATCTGGTGGGACTCTATCCTGGAACTCTCTTTAGTCATAAGGGGCAAGAGTATCTTGAAGCGGCGCGTGCTAGTCTCAATGATCGTGGAGATGGGGGCACAGGCTGGTCCAAGGCTAATAAAATCAATCTCTGGGCCCGTTTGGGAGATGGCAATCGAGCCCATAAATTATTAGCAGAACAGTTAAAGACATCCACCTTACCCAATCTTTGGTGTAGCCATCCACCTTTTCAGATAGATGGTAATTTTGGTGCTACTAGTGGCATGGCAGAAATGTTGCTTCAGTCTCATACAGCTTATCTGGTGCCCCTAGCTGCCCTACCTGATGCATGGTCATCAGGTTCCGTTTCAGGCTTAATGACACGTGGACATTTTGAAGTTAGCATGAGTTGGGCAGATAAAAAACTCTTACAGTTGACCATTTTATCAAGAAGTGGAGGAGATTTACGAGTCTCTTATCTAGGTATTGAAAAAAGTGTGATTGAAGTCAATCAAGAAAAAGCAGAAGTGAAATGCATGGGGAAAGATTGTATTTCAGTAGCGACAGCAAAAGGTGATCTTGTTCAATTTTCTTTTTAAGAAGATAATAGAAGGCAGTGATTTGAGACTGCCTTTTTTGAAGGATTTGAGAATGTAAGCAGTTTCCAACTAGTTGAAAAAGCGTTATAATGGTAGTAGGAAGTAAATTGTTTGAGAGAGGGTGAGTCTAATGGCTTATATTGAGATGAAACACTGTTACAAGCGTTATCAAGTTGGGGACACGGAAATTGTGGCCAATCGTGATGTGAATTTTGAGATTGAAAAGGGAGAATTGGTTATTATTCTAGGTGCATCAGGTGCAGGCAAGTCAACAGTTCTTAACCTTCTTGGAGGCATGGACACCAATGATGAAGGAGAAATCTGGATTGATGGTGTCAATATTGCAGACTATAGTTCCCACCAGAGAACCAATTACCGTAGAAATGATGTGGGATTTGTTTTTCAGTTTTATAATCTAGTATCTAATCTAACCTCTAAGGAAAATGTGGAGTTGGCTTCAGAAATCGTGACAGATGCCTTGAATCCTGAACAGGTTTTGACAGATGTAGGTCTGGCTCATCGTCTCAATAACTTTCCAGCCCAGCTTTCTGGAGGGGAGCAACAGCGAGTCTCCATTGCACGCGCGGTAGCCAAAAATCCTAAAATCCTCCTTTGTGATGAACCGACCGGAGCCTTGGATTATCAGACGGGTAAGCAGGTTTTGAAAATTCTACAAGATATGTCTCGTCAAAAGGGAGCGACGGTGATCATCGTGACTCATAATGGAGCTTTGGCCCCCATTGCTGATCGCGTGATTCATATGCACGATGCCGGTGTCAAGGATGTGGTGATCAACCAGCATCCTCAGGATCTTGACAGTTTGGAGTACTAGCATGATTAAGCGAAAAACTTATTGGAAGGACTTAATTCAGTCCTTTACAGGCTCCAAGGGGCGTTTTTTATCCATCTTGACCTTGATGATGTTGGGATCTCTAGCCCTAGTAGGTCTCAAAGTAACCAGCCCCAATATGGAGGCAACCGCTAATGCTTATTTAACCACTGCTCAAACCTTGGATTTGGCAGTCATGTCTAACTATGGCTTGGATCAAGCAGATCAAGAAGAACTAGAACAGACTCAGGGGGCAGAGGTTGATTTTGGCTACTTGACAGATGTGACTATAGATAATGGTCAGAATGCCATTCGACTATATTCCAAACCAGAGCGAATTTCAACCTTTCAGCTAAGAGAGGGACGACTTCCTCAGTCCGACCAGGAAATTGCTTTGGCCAGTCATTTGCAGAGCCAATACAGTATGGGACAGGAGATTAGTTTTAAAGTAAAAGAAGGCAGTCATTCCTCTTTAAAAGACCAAACTTTTACCATTACTGGTTTTGTGGATTCAGCTGAAATCCTCTCCCAGCGGGATATGGGCTATGCAGGAAGTGGAAGTGGGACTCTGACAGCCTACGGAGTGATTTTACCTAGTCAGTTTGATCAAAAAGTCTACAATATAGCTCGTTTGAAATATCAAGATTTAGCTGGTTTAAATGCCTTTTCAGCAGCTTATGAAGAAAAATCCAAGCAACATCAGGAAGAACTTGAACAAGCTTTATCAGATAATGGCAAGGCACGTCTGCAACTCTTGAAAAAAGAAGGACAAGACTCTCTAGACAAAGGTCAAGAGACCCTTGACAAGGCTCAGACTAATTTTCAGGAAGGCAAGCGTCGTTTAGCAGCTGCTCAAGCTCGTATACAGGCTCAGGAAAGTCAACTAGCCATGCTGCCTCAAGATCAGAGAGACCAGGTCCGTGCTCAACTTACCCAAGCCAAGCAGGAATTAAGCAAGGAAGAGGACAAACTAAAGCAGGCTGAACAAAATCTAGCTCAAGAAAAGGAAAAATTAGCCAAACATCAGCAAGTCTTGGACGATTTGCCTGATCCCAAGTATCAGGTTTATAATCGTCAGACCATGCCTGGCGGTCAGGGCTACCTCATGTACAGCAATGCTTCAGCCAGTATTCGGGCAGTAGGCAATATTTTTCCTGTAGTACTTTATGCCGTAGCAGCTATGGTAACCTTTACAACCATGACTCGTTTTGTGGATGAAGAGCGAACTCATGCAGGGATTTTTAAGGCCTTGGGTTATCGTAGTAAGGATATTATCGCCAAGTTTCTCCTTTACGGTCTAGTTGCTGGGACGGTCGGAACAGCTCTTGGTAGTATACTTGGCCATTATTTACTAGCCAGTGTGATTTCAAGTGTCATTACAAAAGGCATGGTGGTGGGAGAAACCCAGATTCAGTTTTATTGGAACTATAGTTTACTAGCTCTTGGTTTGAGTTGGTTAGCGAGTGTGTTACCAGCCTATCTGGTGGCTCGGAGGGAACTTCACGATGAAGCAGCCCAGCTTTTACTGCCTAAACCACCTGTCAAAGGAGCTAAAATCTTACTAGAGCGCATCGGTTTTATCTGGTGTCGTCTCAGTTTCACCCATAAGGTCACAGCTCGCAATATTTTTCGTTATAAGCAACGAATGTTGATGACAATCTTTGGTGTGGCAGGTTCAGTCGCTCTGCTCTTTGCAGGTTTGGGAATCCAATCCTCTGTAGCAGGAGTTCCGTCTAGACAGTTTCAACAAATCCAACAGTATCAGATGATTGTCTCTGAAAATCCTAGTGCGACCAATCAGGACAAGGTAGAGCTAGAAGAAGTGTTGAAAGGGCAGGACATCAAAGCCTACCAGAAAATCTATTCTAAAACGTTAGACAAGGATTTCAAAGGCAAGGCTGGTCTTCAGACCGTTACCCTTATGATGACAGAGAAGGAAGATTTGACACCCTTTATCCATCTTCAAAATCATCAGCAGGAACTGTCATTAAAAGATGGAGTTGTCATCACAGCTAAACTAGCCCAGCTGGCAGGTATTAAGGTGGGACAGACTTTAGAAATTGAAGGTAAGAAGCTAAAGGTAGCCGCTATTGCTGAGAACTATGTTGGTCACTTTATTTATATGAGTCAAGCTAGTTATGAGCAAATTTACGGGCAGCTGCCCCAAGCCAACACTTATCTGGTTAGGCTAAGGGATACCAGTGCTACTAGTATCGAAAGGCAGGCAGGCTTGCTTATGAATCAAGCTGCGGTGTCCAGCATCGTCCAAAATGCTTCAGCCATTCGACTCTTTGACTCTGTCGCTAGCTCACTCAATCAGACCATGACTATCTTAGTTATCGTGTCGGTTCTATTGGCTATCGTTATCCTCTACAATCTGAC
Source organism: bacterium (assembly GCA_905221245.1). Lineage (GTDB taxonomy): Bacteria > Bacillota > Bacilli > Lactobacillales > Streptococcaceae > Streptococcus. The sequence continues at coordinate 88,455 of CAJNCK010000004.1, read as the reverse complement.
TAACATCAACGTAGCTGAGAGAATCCGTGAACTCTCCACTATCAAGGTTCTTGGTTTTCATAATAATGAAGTTACCCTCTATATTTATCGTGAGACGATTGTGCTGTCTCTTGTAGGAATCGTACTTGGTCTGCTCTCAGGTTTCTATTTACACCAATTTTTGATTCAAATGATTTCGCCTGCGACTATTCTCTTTTATCCGCAGGTAGGTTGGGAGGTCTATGTAATCCCAGTGGCAGCAGTAAGCATCATCTTGACCCTGCTTGGTTTCTTTGTCAATCATCATCTGAGAAAGGTTGATATGCTTGAAGCCTTGAAATCTGTAGAGTAAGGTAGTTGTTTTTAGCACTTTGAACTTTTATTTACTCGTAAACCATGACCACCAGTCAAACGGGTGGTTTGTCCCAGGGCTATAAGCCCAAATTACCAGCCAGCGCCTCAAGACGCTGGCTTTCACGTTGTTCAAGCCTTATTGCTCTTGACTCGTCCCTTGCCTCTTAAAGAGGCTTTAGTATAACTTACCACTATCCCTAAAGGGATCCTCATATTCTTTTGCACTTAATTTATCTAGTGCTATATCATGCTTTACTCGTTCTCAAATTTTTATACTACTGACTAACATATGTACATGGTCTGGCATTAAGTGACCCTCGATAATTTCAACACCTTTATAACTACATAAGCGATGAAATATTTCGCCTAAACTACTTCGATATTGATTATAAATAACTTTTCGTCTATACTTAGGGGTGAACACAATGTGATAGAACAGTGCCACTTTGTGTGCGATAAACTATGAGCCTTTTGTGCCATATTTTTCTCCTTTCGCTTTACAATTGGCTTGAACACCTTTATTGTATCGCGTTCGGAGTTTTTTTGGTATAACCTTCGACGCGCACCCGCATAGCGGGTGGTTTTTTTGTCTCGCACCTAGCGGAGCGAGACGGACTGAAAGTCACATAATTATAAGGCTGATAGTATTAATTTCACTATCAGCCTTACAGGTTATTTAACGTTTCAGAAAAACTATAATGTCAAGATTAACTAAACAGTATCTAATTCCTTCAAATAATTTTCTATCTTCATCAACATTAAAGGATTGTTATAAATCTTACATAACTCTCTTGCTTCTAAATAATAATTTTTGACTTGTTCTTTGTCTAGAAATTTGGTCCCAGCATTTCCTACAAGAATAAGTAGAGGAGCCAGTTGGTAGCTTGTCTGTCTTTGTTTACAGAGTTCAATCGTCTCAAGAGCTTCTTGGATGGCTTCGTTATATTTTTCCTTTGACACTAGGTAGTGAGCGTAGTTGTAACGAACTCTGATGTAGCCAAATAAAAACTCTTGATGCTCAAAATTTTTTGTCTGATATAACTCCATTAAATGAGAGTAGTTTGCCTCATATTCTTGTTCACGACCCACTAAGGAATAGAAATTAGATAGAGTATTCAATACCTTTAAATAAATCAGAGTATTTGAGGAGACTTTTAATAATATATTTTCCAATGAAGAAATAGCCTCACACTTACTGTCATATTGATAGAAGTCAATAATAGCTTTAATCCATTCAAGGTAAGTTCGGTCTTCTAGTGTTAGAAAAGTACTTCGTTCAATCTCTATTCTATAAATATATTCCAAATCGTCATAATTTCTATCATCTAATAGACGAGCAGATAATTGCTTGAAATTAGAGAGGTTAGATTTAATTTCAATTTGTTCATTGAAAAAGTAATCCAAAGGGACTTCAAGTCGTTGAGAGAGTTTGAATAACAAGTCTGCGGAGGGAATAAAATGACCTCTTTCAATTTTACTAATCTGACTTTGTTCACAAATTCCTTCTGCAAGAGTTTGTTGGGAGAGTCTCAACTCTTTTCTTTTCAATCTGAATTTCTCTGCGAGTGTATTCATTAAAGATAATAATCCTTCCTATTTGATTAATTTCATTATAAAATTTTTAGTTCAAAATAGCAAGTTAAAGGAATAAAAAATTCTTTATGGTAATAATAATAAAAAAAAGTTCAAAAAACAATAAAAAGTTTGAATAAATAAAATATATATGTTAAAATAAAAACAAGAAAACAGAAAGGGGTTTCACAATATAAGATGAGAAGAAATCGTGGAATTAAAAAAATAGTTATATTTGTATTACTAAGTGTTCTTGCATTTGGTAATACAATTCCCTATCAACAGTTTGTTCAGAAGAATAGACAATTGGAAGTTCGAGTACAATCACAAAAAAAATCGAATGGACTTGATGTTGGAGAGGCAGATTAAAGAATAATGGAATAGAATTAGTCTCTAGTATATTCTCTTTTATTATTCATTAAAAATTGTAGGTGCAAGAATGAATATTACTGATGCAAATAATGAAAATATTGACTACATAGAAGAAATGCTATTGGAACACAATAAGAAATGTTTACCTTCATGTCAGGATGAGGACTATAAACAGATTGCTTTTATTGTTGAGAATAATCAAGAGATAGTAGGTGGCATCGTAGCTTATTCGGTTATTTGGAAAATATTATATATTGATACACTTTGGGTTAAAAACACTTATAGACGTCAAGGGATAGCAACTGCATTGTTAAATAATGTTTTAGAAAGTGCCAAAAATTACGGGTGTAGTATTGTTCATTTAAGCACCTTTGACTTTCAAGGTTTAGATTTCTACTTAAGTCAAGGTTTTGAAGTTTTTGGAATTCTTAATGACTCTCCAGATGGGCATAAAGAATACTTTTTGAGTAAAAGAATAGAGAAATAAAAATGTTTTATAAAAATTCTAGTATTGATTTTACTAATCTAGTTAATGAAAATAATCTTAAGACACCACTGTTAGTATATGATGAAGAAGATTATTTTATCAATAGTTTAGTAAGCTTGTTGGTTCATAGAGGTCAGGGGTATTTCTGCCCTCTGTTTTAGAATAAGGAATGCACTATGAAAAAATTATTTATACTCATATCCAACCTGCTTGCTAGTTTGTTCTTTGTTTGGGTATTTACCATTTGGACTGATACATATGTCTCCCATTATTACCCCAACGTTGTTGTACATGATTCTTCCCCTGAAACAACTTTTCAGCATGTTGCTACACGCTTGGAAAAACTAGCAGAAGAAACGGATAGCTTTATTGCGATTCAACACCAAGATCCTAACTCAGAAGGTACTACAGTTTTTTCTTATACGACCTTTGGGGACGGAAAGTTGCCTGATGGGCTTCAGGAAAAAAATCTAGAAGATGCTCAAAGTAGTAGTGTTGAAACAAACTATTTTGTATTCGATGGAAACCTAGATATTCACTTGCTAAGGGAGGAGCTAAGTCAACTTGGCTTGACTAACATGCACCTGACAATTCCATCTAAACTATCTACGTTAATGGCTATCTTTAGTAACGGATTTCAGTTAATCAGTCTATTGATTTTCATCTTAACCTTTGTAGCACTGACTTTAATTAGTCAAATTAGCCAATTACGGTCGTCGGGCATTCGCCTCATTTCAGGAGAGAAACGGTGGTCCATTTTCCTTAGACCAGTTGGTGAGGATTTGAAAGGGATAGTTGTTGGTTTCAGTTTAGCTGGCGTTCTCGCCATTCTTATGCAAAAAATTCTGTCGCTTCCAACGCAATCCCTAATGACAATAGGAGAAGGCTTGCTCAGTTATAATCTCATCTTGTTGTCGATCTCCCTGTTTTTCGCTCAACTCTTCGCAGTTGGGATAAAAAAGATACACCTGATGCAGATTATAAAAGGGCAAGTGCCTGTCAGAGGAATCATTAGTTTAATTTTAATCGGTCAACTATTAGCGATTATTATTGTAACGCTGGGAATAGGGAGTAGTTTAAAGTATTCCCAAGCATGGCAACAGCATCGGATTGGACAAGAGGTTTGGAGTCAGGAAAGGCAACTGACTATCCTATCAATCAGCCGTGAAGGAACGAGTCCTGGTTTTGATGAACAAGCTCAAAGAAAACTCAGAACTTGGTATCAATTGATGGATCTGGCTGTTTCAGAACAAAAGGCTTTCTTATCTAGACACCAGTTAATTGACCGTACTTTGCAAAATGGCATGGCTTCCTCCAAAAACTTGACAACCTCCACAGAATGGCACGATTACAGCCCGAATGGCAATGTCCTTATCGTCACACCGCAATACTTGGAGCGTCAAAACATTCCTGTAGATACAACTATTGAGCAAAAGATGAATCACCTTGATGTAGGGGAGTTTGTCTTATTACTGCCTGAACACCTCCGTTCAGAGGAAGAACATTATAAATCTGTTTTTGAAGACGACTTAACCAGTCGCATATCTAGTAAAGATGAACGACAGCAAATGACTGCTACGGTAGGTTATTTAGAATCAGGTCAGGATCGTTTTGTGTATAATACGACCCCTATTTCTTACCAGCAGTTTTTGAAAGATCCAATCATCATTGTTATAACACCCCAATCAACTGGTCCACAGTCCATTATGTTTTGGGTAGATGCAGTACAGAACTACGTTCTCTTTAATCAATTGTCTGATGCCCAGGAGCTTATCCAGAGACAAGGCATTGAAAATTGGGTCTCAGAAATGCAAACAGGTTACCACAACTACATCACATTATTGGATAATATCCAGAGGGAACGTTGGGTAATGCTAGCAGGAGCTGTGCTTGGGATTGCAACTTCAATCTTGTTGTTTAACACTATGAATAGGCTCTACTTTGAAGAATTTAGACGTGCCATTTTTATCAAACGCATTGCAGGTCTCAGGTTCTTAGAAATCCATCGCACTTATCTCTTTGCTCAACTGGGTGTGTTTTTACTGGGATTTGTTGCGAGTGTATTTCTTATGGTAGAGATAGTAGTTGCTTTCATAGTCTCGTTACTCTTTACTGGTCTATCTCTTTTACAGTTACATGTCCAAATGCAGAAAGAAAACAAGATGTCCATGCTTGTTTTGAAGGGAGGTTAATATGATTGAACTTAAACAGGTGAGTAAATCTTTTGGAGAACGAGAGTTATTTTCGAATCTTTCAATGACATTTGAGGCTGGAAAAGTCTATGCCTTAATTGGTTCAAGTGGTAGCGGAAAAACAACCTTGATGAACATGATTGGGAAATTAGAATCTTATGATGGGACGATTTTTTACCGAGGTAAAGACTTGGCCAATTATAAATCGAGTGATTTTTTCCGTCACGAATTGGGCTACCTCTTCCAGAACTTTGGCTTAATTGAAAACCAAAGTATTGAAGAAAACCTTAAGCTAGGTCTCATTGGTCAAAAGTTGAGTCGGTCGGAACAGCGGTTGAGACAGAAGCAGGCTTTAGAACAGGTCGGTCTGGCTTATCTTGACCTAGATAAGCGCATCTTTGAGTTATCGGGCGGAGAATCGCAACGGGTTGCCTTGGCAAAAGTTATCTTAAAGAATCCACCCCTTATTCTGGCAGATGAGCCAACAGCTTCAATAGACCCAGCAACCTCTCAGTTGATTATGGAGATTTTGCTATCTCTTCGAGATGATAATAGGCTAATCATTATCGCAACACATAATCCGACAATTTGGGAGATGGCTGATGAAGTGTTCACGATGGATCGTCTGAAATAAAAATCCTTGTTTTTAATTGCACGATGAGTTACTGAAATATTATCATGAATCAATAATTGGAGTTAATTTAGAATTGTACTTTATTAATATTGAGGTAACTTTTTCTTGATAAAGGAAGAAATAGTGGAGAGGAAGTTAGAATGAAAAAATTCGACAATTATATTATTGAGAAGCCTTGCGATTCTAATTCAGATAAACTGCAAAAAATCTTAATAATTGAAAGTTTGGTAGATGATATTTTGCAATTTTCTCTCAGAATCAATAATAGTGTAGGAGAGATTTTCCTCCTACAACCGTTTCAAAAGAAATATTTACCCATTGGGAGAAGATGTTGCAGTGGATAATGTGTTACTCACTGAAAAATATAATTTTCAACTAAAAGATTTTGAAGGATTCATTTCAAAATAAACAATAATTAAAGAATAACAAAAATCCTCCGTTTCAAAGAGCAGGGAACTCTTTGTGACAGAGGATTTTTTTCTATAGTTCTTTAGCAGCTGCAATTGCGGCTTCGAAGTTTGGTTCAGAGTTGATATTGTCCACGTATTCAACGTAGCGAATGGTATTGTCAGTATCAAGGACAAAGACTGCGCGTGCCAATAGGTGCCATTCATTAATTAAGAGAGCGTAATCACGTCCAAAGGAATGGTCGAAATAGTCTGAGAGCATGATGGCATTTTCAATACCTTCAGCACCACACCAACGTTTTTGGGCAAAGGGTAGGTCCATGGAAACAGTCAAGACGACTGTGTTGTCCAGTCCAGCCAGTTCTTCATTAAAACGACGCGTTTGAGTTGAGCAGATACCTGTATCGATAGAAGGCACGACACTCAAGACTTTTTTCTTACCATCAAAATCAGATAGAGATTTTTTAGAAAGATCTGTTGTAGTGAGTGAAAAATCAAGTGCCTTGTCGCCGACTTGTAGTTGTTTACCTGTAAAGCTCACAGGATTTCCGAGGAAAGTTACCATAAGATACTCCAATCTTTTTTCTTCCATTTTAGCTGAAACAGTCAGAATTTTCCAATGATTTGACTGGAAATGTGGGCATAGAAAAAACGTCAATTCGGAAAAGAATGACGTTTTTCAGAGGCTTATTTTGACAATCCTTCAGCAATCTTATCAAGGTTGTATTTCATCATGTTGTAGTAGCTGTCGCCTTCTTTACCTTGTTCTGCGATAGAGTCAGTAAAGATTTGTGCGTAGATTGGGATGTTTGTGTCTTGAGAAACAGTTTTCATTGGACGGTCATCCACGCTTGATTCTACAAAGAGTGAAGGAGTTTTTGTTTGGCGAAGTTTTTCAACCAAGGTCTTGATTTGGTCAGGTGTTCCTTCTTCTTCAGTATTGATTTCCCAGATGTAGGCACTTGGGACACCGTAGGCTTTAGAGAAGTATTTGAAGCATCCTTCGCTGGTTACGATGAGTTTTTTCTCAGCAGGGATGTTGTTAAATTTCTCTTTAGCTTCCTTATCAAGCTTGTCTAGTTTTTCAGTATATTCTTTGAGATTTTTTTCGTAGAATTCCTTATTGCTAGGGTCTTTCGCGCTCAATTGTTTTGCGATATTTTTAGCAAAGATCATACCGTTTTCAAGGTTGAGCCAAGCGTGTGGGTCTTCTTTGCCTTTTTCGTTTTGGCCTTCAAGGTAGATAACATCAACACCTTCGCTGACTGCAAAGTAGTCTTTGTTTTCAGTTTTCTTGGCATTTTCTACCAATTTTGTAAACCAAGCATTGCCACCTGTTTCAAGGTTGATACCGTTATAGAAAATCAAATCAGCTTGAGAAGTTTTCTTAACGTCTTCAGGAAGTGGTTCGTATTCGTGTGGGTCTTGACCAACAGGAACGATACTGTGAAGATCAATCTTGTCACCAGCAATATTTTTAGTAATATCAGCAATGATTGAGTTTGTAGCAACAACTTTTAGTTTTTGACCAGAAGCTGCATCTTTTTTTCCGCTAGCACATGCTACAAGAGCAATGACGGAAAGAAAGAGAACGAGTAATGTACCTAATTTTTTCATTAGATCCTCCAATTTATTGGGGTTTTGCCCCTTATTTTAACAAATGTTTATTTTTCAGTTTCAAATATCGTTGTTTTGGAGCGATAAAGAAGCTAATGAGAAAGAAACTAGCGGCTGTAAGCACGATACTAGAACCTGCCGCAACGTTAAAGCTATAACCGATAAAGAGCCCCAAAACTGAAGCTGTCGCTCCAAATGTTGAGGAAAGGAAAATCATGCTTTTCAGGCTATTAGCATAGAGATAAGCAGTTGCCGCTGGGGTAATCAGCATGGCTACAATGAGGATAGTTCCGACACTTTGCATGGCTGTCACAGACACGAGAGTTAGAAGTACCATGAGAAGGTAGTGATAGAAATTGACAGGCATTCCCATGGCTTTAGCCAAGAGTTCATCAAAGGAAGTTATCAAGAGTTGCTTGAAGAAAATCCAGATTAACAAGAGAATGGCTGCTCCTACACCCATAGTAATAAACATATCCGTATCTTGGACGGCCAGGATATTACCAAAAAGAATATGGAAAAGGTCAGTTGAACTTTTAGCGACACTAATCAAGATGATACCGAGGGCTAAGAAAGAAGAAAAGGTAATGCCGATGGCGGTATCGCTTTTGATAATCGAGTTCCCCTTGATGTAGGTAATGATGATGGCAGCTAGTAGTCCAAAGACAATGGCTCCGATGAAGAAGTCAAGGCCCAAGATAAAGGAGAGGGCTACACCTGGCAAGACAGCATGTGAAATGGCATCTCCCATGAGTGACATCCCGCGTAGGATGATGAAACATCCCACAGCTCCAGCTACGACCCCGATGACAATGGCTGTTATCAAGGCATTTTGTAAGAAATGGAATTTTTGTAATCCATCGATAAATTCTGCAATCATAGGTCACCTCCATTGAAAAATAGTCGATTACCGTAAGCTTCTTTGAGATTGGCTTCGGTAAAGGTTTCTTTGGTTGGACCAAAGGCAATCACTTCTCGATTGACAAGCAAGACTTGATCGAAGTAGTGGGCAACCTTGCTGAGGTCGTGGTGGACGATGAGAACCGTCTTACCAGCTTTTTTCAAATCTCTCAGCGTATTCATGATGATTTCCTCACTGACTGAGTCAATCCCAACAAAGGGTTCATCCAAGAGGATATAGTCGGCTTCCTGAACCAAACATCTGGCAATCAAGACCCGCTGGAATTGACCTCCAGACAGTTGACTGATTTGCCGTTCAGCGTAGTCAGCTAGGCCGACGATTTCAAGGGCTTCTTTCACTTTCTTCCAATGTTTAGCATTTAAACTGCGAAAGAGAGGGATAGAGGGAAAGAGTCCTAGAGAGACACATTCCTTGACCTTGATGGGAAAGTTGTAGTCGATATTTATTTTTTGTTCGACATAGGCGATTCGATGTAAGGATTTTTTAACTTCCTTGTCATCGAGAAATGCCTGACCTTGATGTGGGATAATTCCCAGCATACCTTTTAATAATGTTGATTTCCCAGCGCCGTTTGGACCAATGATACCGGTAATTGTTGGTCCATGGAGCGCTAGTGAAATATCCTTAAGTGCCAACGTTTCTTTGTAGGAGACACTGAGATTTTCGATACGTATCATAAACTTGTATTCCTCCTGTCTCTTAATATACATTAAAAAAAAAATTAAGTCAAGTTAATTTTTGAAAAAATTAAAATAATAACTGAAAAACAATAGAAAGTATCAGTTCATTTTTAATTGCATTCCCAGGTAATTTTTGTTAAGCTAAAAATAAATACAAATGAAAGCGAGAACAAGATGACACGTTATCAAGATGATTTTTATGATGCAATTAATGGAGAATGGCAACAGACAGCTGAAATCCCAGCAGATAAGTCTCAAACAGGAGGTTTTGTTGATTTAGACCAGGAAATTGAAGACCTGATGCTGGCGACAACAGACAAGTGGTTGGCAGGTGAAGAGGTGCCTGAGGATGCTATTTTGGCAAACTTTGTCAAATACCACCGCCTAGTTCGTGATTTTGACAAGAGAGAAGCTGACGGTATCACACCTGTCTTACCACTCCTTAAAGAATTCCAAGAATTGGAAACTTTTGCAGATTTCACTGCCAAACTAGCAGAGTTTGAGCTTGCTGGAAAACCTAACTTCCTTCCTTTTGGTGTATCGCCAGACTTTATGGATGCCAGAATCAACGTTTTATGGGCTAGTGCTCCAAGCACGATTTTGCCAGATACAACCTACTATGCTGAAGATCATCCTCAGCGCGAGGAGCTATTGACTTTGTGGAAAGAATCTAGCGCCAATCTCCTCAAGGATTATGATTTCTCTGATGAAGAAATTGAAGACTTGCTTGAGAAAAGACTAGAATTGGACCGTCGAATCGCGGCAGTAGTGCTTTCTAATGAAGAAAGTTCAGAATATGCTAAACTCTACCATCCATATTCATATGAAGATTTCAAAAAATTCGCGCCTGCCCTACCTTTAGATGACTTCTTCCAAGCCGTTCTTGGACAAGTGCCAGACAAGGTTATCGTAGACGAGGAACGTTTCTGGCAAGCAGCAGATCAATTCTATAGTGAAGAATCTTGGCCTCTCCTCAAGGCAACCTTAATTTTAAGTGTTGTTAATCTTTCAACCAGCTATTTAACAGAAGAAATCCGTGTCTTGTCAGGTGCTTACAGCCGTGCGCTTTCAGGAGTTCCAGAAGCCAAAGACAAGGTCAAGGCAGCCTACCAGCTAGCACAAGGTCCTTTCAAACAAGCCTTGGGTCTCTGGTATGCCCATGAAAAATTCTCTCCCGAAGCTAAGGCGGACGTGGAGAAAAAAGTAGCAACTATGATTGATGTCTATAAGGAACGCTTGTCTAAAAATGACTGGCTGACTCCTGAAACTCGTGACAAGGCCATCGTCAAACTCAATGTTATCAAGCCTTACATCGGTTACCCAGAAGAATTGCCAGAACGCTATAAGGACAAGGTAGTGGATGAAAATGCTAGTCTTTTTGACAATGCTCTAGCCTTTGCGCGTGTGGAAATCAAGCACAATTGGAGCAAGTGGAATCAGCCTGTGGACTACAAAGAATGGGGCATGCCTGCTCATATGGTCAATGCCTACTACAATCCACAGAAGAACCTGATTGTCTTCCCAGCGGCCATTTTACAAGCACCTTTCTATGACTTGCATCAGTCATCTTCTGCTAACTATGGTGGTATTGGGGCGGTTATTGCCCATGAAATTTCCCACGCCTTTGATACCAACGGAGCTTCCTTTGATGAAAATGGTAGCCTAAAGGATTGGTGGACAGAGAGCGACTATGCAGCCTTTAAAGAAAAAACACAGAAGGTTATCGACCAGTTTGATGGTCAAGAATCTTACGGTGCAAAAATCAATGGGAAATTAACTGTATCCGAAAACGTTGCCGACCTAGGAGGAATTGCTGCTGCCCTTGAAGCTGCCAAGAGAGAACCAGACTTCTCAGCTGAAGAGTTCTTCCATAACTTTGCTCGTATCTGGCGTATGAAAGGCCGTCCAGAGTTGATGAAACTCATGGCTAGCGTCGATGTGCACGCGCCAGCCAAACTCCGTGTCAATGTACAAGTACCAAACTTCGATGATTTCTTTACAACCTATGATGTTAAAGAGGGAGACGGTATGTGGCGTTCACCAGAAGACCGCGTGATTATTTGGTAATGTAAAGAAGCAAGTAAAACTCCTATAATTATACCTTCCCTATCTATGTACACCCTAAAAAGTTAGATAGAACAATCTAGCTTTTGGGGTGTAGTTCATAGGGATTATGAAATTGAGGTCTTTTCTTATTTTAAAATTCATAGTAAAATATCCCTCTGTATCAAGATAACAGGAGGATTTTTATGTCTCAAAAGACTATCAACATAGGCTACGCCCGTGTATCTACTCATAAACAAGACCTAGGATTGAAAGTGCAAATCGAAGCTCTCAAACATTGCGATAAACTTTTTATAGAAAAGGAATCTGGTGCAAATAACACTCGTCCTGAACTCATAAAAGCCTTAAAACTGGCCTCTGACTTTTCGAAAGATGGCAAGCAGGTTACTTTCACTATCTATAAGTTAGATAGACTGACTCGATCTATGTTTAAGCTACTAGAACTTATTGAACTATTTAATGAATCTAATATTCACCTAGTCAGTTTGCATGAAAAACTAGAGACAAGCTCTCTTATTGGCAGGTTACTTTGCATCATTTTAGGCTTTGTGGCAGAAAATGAGCTGGAAAATCTGAGGTTTCGCACAAAAGAAGGACTTCGGAAAGCCAAGGAAAATGGTGTTAGATTAGGAGCAAAAAGGATTTCAAAAGAAAAGGAGGAGCGGATACTTAACAAATATCTACATTCAAATATAAGTATACGTAATATTGCAAAAGCTGAACAAATTTCTACATCAACCCTTTATAAAGTGTTAGAACGTAATAAAGTGGCGAACAATCGTCAAAAAAAAAACGGAAAATCATTGCTAAAAATAGGGAAAAATGGTAGAATGAAGCCGTAAATTTGTTTCGATTAACGACCGTTTGACGAAACATTCAAAACAACAATATGAATATTTAAAAAATGCGAGTTTAACAGTGTTTTTAACCTGTATTAGACTGGTATTTTTTGTGTATCGTTTAATGGTCGTTACGCGATACAGTTAGTTCCTTATCTCTAAAGGAGGTAGCTAGCTTTTGGTAACAAAAAATTTAAAAATCATTAAGATATGTAATAGTATGATAGCTGTATTGTTCAGTTAATGGATGAAGGTTCATTTAAGGCTTCTATCAAGAACATTAAATGTTTAGATAATGAGTTGGCTCAAAATTTTGCTTTTGTGGTCTTGAAAGGAAGTTGGCATTGTCATTTTATAAGCCTAAAAAGGCAATTATATATTCCTGAGGAGGAAAAATTATGAATAAACTCACTAAACTAGGTATTGTTACCTTCTCTGCTGTCACTCTTAGTGCTGTAGTGCCAACTTTGGTGCATGCCGAGGAAAACGTTGCGCCACAGCCAAACGCTGCCGCTCAACCTAACGCTACTCAACCAACACCCGCACCAAAACCTAATGGTAGCTGGGTTGATTTCAGTATGCTCGACCCAATCGCTAAACCAAAGCCAAAACCGAACGTAGGAGTTTCGAAACCTGCTGAAAAGCCGGTAGAAGAGCCCGCGCCTGTCGAAAAACCTTCGACCGAGGGCAACATTCTCGCAAACGGAACAGATGAGGCTATCGCAGAGGACAAGAAAAATGCTGAGATCGAGAAAAAATACAACGTCGATCCAACCAATCAGCTACCTGAGCCAGGTCTACCAATCATAACGCCTGAACCAGAACAACCTATAACAGATTCTGAAGAGATGAAGAAGATGGTGGCGGAAGATTTGGCATACAAAGCTGGCGCAGTCATGTCTATGACTAAAGAAGAGAACGACAAGATTGTATCTGAAGCAAATCAAAAGCTTTACGCTCTTTCTGGAATAGATGCTGATAAACTTCTAAACACGCCAATTCCCGGAACAAATGGGCAAGGCTTTCCTACTTTAGCAGACTGGACTTATCGAGAATACGAAGTCCAAGCAGATTTCTTGGATGCTGATCGTGTCCAAAAATATGGATACACTACTGAATCCAGGATTGATAGTCCAGAACACGCAACAGTTAGATCATTACGGTTCGATACCGATAAAGATGATGCAGATGGAATACTAACAGCAAAAAAATTTTCCGACTACACTTTTAGCCATGTCGTAAAAGCAACCACAGATCATCCAGATATTGACCCAGATCCAAAAGTTATCAGAGTTAGCTATGATGCAGCCTATGCTTTGCGTGGTTCTGGTTACAAAAATGGTAAAGGAGACAATCTTTTTCGCTACTATTTTATTTACACTAAAAATAAACCAGTAGAAGAAAAACCGAAAGATCCGCAACCAGCAGAAACTGAAAAACCTGCTGAAATTTCGAAACCAGTTGAGAACAAGCCGGTTGAAAATAAACTAGCTGAAACACCCGTTCCAGCTCCAAAACCAGCAGAAACCCCTCAACCAGAGGTTAAACCTGCAGAACAACCGCAACCCGCTAAACCAGTGGAACCAGCTGAAAATGCTGGATTGCAAAAGATTCATTATAGAACCAACCAGCCAAAACGTTGGTTTAATAACGGAACAGGTCGCCCTACTCTAACAACAAACGACCTTGCTGCTCCACTCCCTGCTGAAAATGTAGAAAAAACATCTTACGGTTGGTGGACAGCTGAATCAGACTTGCTTCATGCAGGCTCTCATATAAAAGTAAATACTTTTAATTCGAATTTCAATAATCCGATGTTCGAAAATGGTAAAGAGATAAAATTTAAAGGTAGCGGATTTGGAGATATGGACAGTAGGTTTAAACCTGCTCTTGTTCGAGTAAAAGTTCCAGAGTTGGAAGGAATGAACTACGAAGCTTATACAATCTTCTATGAAGTTCCTAATAAAAATGGAAAACCAACTTACGGAACAAATCGAACTCTCCAAGGTGGTGGTATCTTTTTGAATATCAAATCAAAAGAGAAGAAAGAAGATATCCAGGTTTATACCTTAACTAAGGATAAAAAACTAGAAGAACTCTATTTTCTAGGATACCCAAGTGAAGAAACAAATCGCTATGATGAGAAAACTAAAACTCATTCGTACAATCTATTTGGTGAAACCTACGATACTTATGTTTTCTTCTTTAAGAACCCTGCTGAAAAACCAGCTGAGCAAGTAAAACCTGATGTTAAGCCAAGTGAGCAACCTAAGCCAGACAAGCAACCAAGTGTTCCTACTATTCCAGCTGAGCAACCACAGCCTGCTAAGCCAGTGCAACCAGCTGAGAAGCCAAGCGAGAATCCTGTAAATCCAGTTACACCAGTTACTCCAGTAACACCGACAACTCCCGTAACGCCTACGCTTAATCCAGCCATCCCAAACAATACTCGTGTTCTTTCGAACAAAGCTGGAAGCGTTCAAGTGCATGGTTCAGAAGCAACACTCAAAAATGTCAGCTATATCAAGGTAGAAGAAACCAAGCCGACTTCACTTGAATCAAAAGACTACAAGGCATTCGACATTCATCTGTATGACGCGAATGGTAAAGCTATCCAGCCAAACGGCATGGTTCTAGTAAGTCTTTCTGCCAATAAGCCAGTTGAAAATGTTTACTATGTTGCTCCAGACGGGACCTTACAGGCATTGAAGTTCAAACAAGATACAGATAAGGTTACTTTTGAAACCAATCACTTTAGTATCTATGCTATGACTTTCAAAGTTGCCGCAAGCCGTGATAACGGAGGTAGTACAACTCCTGTTCCAGTTGTAAATAGTAGTACTACTCCAACAACTACCGAACAAAAAGGAAATGACGTAAATAGTACAAAAACTCAAGCTGAGCCGTTAGCAACTAAGACTGAAACTATTTCTAAACAAGTAGCTAAGACTTTGCCAAATACTGGAGAAAATAACTCAATTCTCGCCACTCTATTTGGAATGTTAACTCTAACTGCTGGATTATTTAGCTTTCGTAAGGAGTCAGAATAACTCCAATTCATAGTTTATATATCAATTATTTTAGACTGTGAAAAAATCAATTTGAGGAGATAATTTAGAAAATCTTTTCATGATAAAACGCATAATATCAAATTTTCTACATCTGATATTATGCGTTTTTTATAATTCTAATACTCTTCGAAAATCTCTTCAAACCACGTCAGCTTCGCCTTGCCGAACGTATGTTACTGACTTCGTCAGTTTTATCTGCAACCTCAAAGCAGTGCTTTGAGCAACCTGCAGCTAGCTTCCTAGTTTGCTCTTTGATTTTCATTGAGTATTAAATTACGATATCTATTGTCATCTATTATCATCATCTTGCTAGAAAAAAGGATTGAAGGTTTTTTCATGAGCAATAGTAGTAGCTGGACCATGTCCTGGATAGACATCATAGTTTGGTAGAGTGAAAAGTTGAGTCTGGATACTATGGAGGAGTTGTTCCATGCTACCAGTTGGAAGGTCGGTCCGTCCGATTGTTTCGCGGAAAAGAGCATCACCTGTCAAGACTAGGTGAGCATTGGGAAAGACGATAGAAACACCGCCGATAGAGTGACCTGGTGTAGGCAAGACAGTGAAACGAAATTCCTCCAGTTGGTATTCTTCGTGAAAGACAAAGGTGCGTTCAGCCGGTTTTGTGACCACATCTGCCATATCATCGTGGCGAGGTAGCCCAGAGAGATTATCGACAGGAGTGTAGAGCCAGCTAGCTTCACTCTCTGCGATATAGACAGGAGGATTGCCAAAAGTCTCGCGAACCAAGTCCAGACTCATGATATGGTCATAATGAGCATGGGTCAAGAGAATGGCACAGATCGGTTTGTTGATCTTCTCGATTGTCTGACGAATAGCGTCCCAATCGCTACCAGGATCGACAACGATGAGGTGCTTTTCGCCTTCTAGGTAATAGGTGTTTTCATAGGCAACAGGATTCACGGTTTTATGGATTTTCATATTAGCTCCAATCTCAAAGAATGTACTAAGATAAGTATAGCACAGTTAGGGAGAATAAGCTGGAAAAGGAAATAGGTCTAGAAAGAAGATGGTTTGGATAAAAAATAAGCCTCGAGTTAGTTCGAGGCTTAAACTGTTTTAATTACCAGCATAATATTTTTGGATTCCCTTGACAATCCCTTCAACTAGTTTATCTTGGTAGTCACTGCTGCGGATTTTTTGGTTTTCTTCCGGATTATCCATATATCCCATCTCCAACAAAACAGCTGGTTTAGCTGTTTCACGGAGAACAGCAAAGGTTGCTTGCAAGAGCCCAGCATCCCTAGCTCCAGTTTCAGCTAGCAGTGAAGAATGGATATCGGCTGCGAGACGATTACTTTCACTCATTCGTTCAGGATTGTTGTGCCAATCCTTGTTAATCTTGCTGGGGAAACCAGGTTCATCCTTGTAAGAATAGGTCTGGATACCCAGATTAACGGTTGTATCATTCCCTTTTGCATTGAAATGAAGGCTGATGAAAAAGTCAGCATTGGTCTTGTTGACCATACGAGAACGCTCGGTAATAAAATCAACGTCTATATCACTATCTCGAGAGGTGAGAACGGTATAGCCGAGTCCTTCTAGTCGTTTACGTAGCTTACGATAAACTTGTAGGTTCAATTCTTTTTCAGCTATGCCATAGTAATAAGCCCCGCGATCCTTACCACCGTGTCCTGGATCGAGAAAGATAGTTTTAGAGTAATGTCCTTTTTGAAAACCTTGTGCTAATTCACGAACCCATTTTCCATTCCCTTGGAAGAGCTGATTTTTACCATCCACAGCATAGGTTCCTGTAACATATACACCATCGTCCTTAAGATAGTACCAAGCTTGATAGTCTGGGTCATAAATCCATTCCTTGTGGGCCATGTAGCCACCAGATTTGAGGTAGTAGGAACCAATCCATTGTTTTTGGGCATAACGTCCGCCAGATTTGAGGTAAAACCAACTAGAGTAGCTTTGGTCGTAGACCCATTCCTTATCTGCCATAGCACCACTGGATTTGAGGTAGTAATCGCCTTTCCAGACATTGGCCAACATTCTACCGTAGCCATCAAAAGCATACCACTTGCCATTGATTTGGCTCCATTGGTTGGATAAATATTTACCTGAACCATTGATATAGTACCAATTATTTCCCATTTGGTACCAAGTGTTTTCAAGCAAGTAACCATGACTATCAAAGAAATAACCATCATAGAGAGTATCTGTAAATTTGACCCCAGTTTGACTATAAAACGTCCACTTGTTCCCCTCTTTTGCCCAGCCAGTTTGTATAGGTTGATTGGGTTTGGTTTCCCTAGAAAGAGAAGGTTTGCTTTCTTGCTCACTTGAACTAGCTGTGCTCGACGAAGTTTCTGTACTAGCTTGAGAATTACTAGTAGAATTGCTAGTGGAAGTATTTATTGAGCTACTAGTTGAACTAGTTATAGGGGCAGTAGTGGAATGACTCGTATCGTCAGCCAAAACGACTTGGCTGGATAAGCCAAGAACAGCCAAGGCTAAAAGTGTCAGTCTTTTGTGTGATTTCATGTTGTTTGCCTTTCTAGAAAGATGAAAATTCAGTAATTATAGTAAAAAAACTGTTTATATTACCATTATACACTAAAAAAGTTAGAAAATTACCAAAATATCAAACCTTATTTATTGAAAAAAGAAGAATGTATTTTCATTTCACTGACTTTTAGTGTAGCCTATATCCAAAAAGATAGATGAAAATCAGATAATTCTATTGTTTTAGTGTGAATCTTTTTTTATCCTCCTTCCCAACAAATTGAATAGCTTCAGAATCCTCTTTTTCTAGTTTTCATATTCTTAAAAAAGTGATAAAATGGTAGGAAGAATTGGAGAGTAGAGATGCCAAAAGAAGTGAATTTAACAGGCGAAGAAGTTGTCGCTTTAACCAAAGAATATTTGACGGAAGAGGATGTCCATTTTGTCCATAAGGCCTTGATCTATGCGGTGGAATGCCATAGTGGTCAATATCGCAAATCAGGCGAGCCTTATATCATTCACCCTATCCAAGTAGCAGGCATTTTAGCCAAGCTCAAACTGGATGCTGTAACGGTAGCTTGTGGTTTCTTGCATGATGTGGTAGAAGATACAGATGCGACCTTGGATGATTTGGAAAGAGAGTTTGGTCCTGATGTGCGTGTGATTGTCGATGGGGTTACCAAACTTGGTAAGGTCGAGTACAAATCAATTGAGGAGCAATTAGCGGAAAACCATCGCAAGATGCTCATGGCCATGTCTGAGGACATCCGTGTTATTTTGGTCAAACTGTCTGACCGCTTGCACAATATGCGGACCCTGAAACACCTTCGAAAAGACAAGCAGGAGCGTATTTCCAAAGAAACTATGGAAATCTATGCACCTCTTGCTCACCGTCTGGGGATTTCTAGCGTCAAATGGGAACTGGAAGACCTATCTTTCCGTTATCTCAACCCAACGGAGTTTTACAAGATTACCCATATGATGAAGGAAAAGCGCAGAGAGCGGGAAGCCTTGGTGGATGAGGTAGTCACAAAATTAGAGGAATATACGACAGATCGTCACTTAAAAGGGAAGATTTACGGTCGTCCCAAGCATATTTACTCGATTTTCCGCAAAATGCAGGATAAGAGAAAACGGTTTGAGGAAATCTATGATCTGATTGCCATTCGTTGTATTTTGGATACCCAAAGTGATGTCTATGCCATGCTTGGTTACGTGCATGAGCTTTGGAAACCAATGCCAGGTCGTTTCAAAGACTATATCGCCAACCGCAAGGCCAATGGTTACCAATCTATCCATACGACTGTTTATGGGCCAAAAGGGCCGATTGAGTTCCAGATTCGAACCAAGGAAATGCATGAGGTCGCTGAGTACGGGGTTGCGGCTCACTGGGCTTATAAGAAAGGTATTAAGGGGCAGGTCAACAGCAAGGAATCAGCTATTGGGATGAACTGGATTAAGGAGATGATGGAACTCCAAGATCAGGCTGATGATGCTAAGGAATTTGTGGATTCAGTCAAGGAAAACTATTTGGCTGAGGAGATTTACGTCTTTACCCCAGATGGAGCTGTCCGTTCCCTTCCAAAAGATTCAGGACCGATTGACTTTGCCTACGAAATCCATACCAAGGTCGGTGAAAAAGCGACGGGTGCCAAGGTCAATGGCCGTATGGTTCCACTAACAACCAAGCTCAAGACAGGGGATCAGGTTGAAATTGTCACCAACCCGAACTCCTTTGGACCGAGCCGTGACTGGCTCAATATGGTCAAGACCAGCAAGGCCCGTAACAAGATTCGTCAGTTCTTTAAAAATCAAGACAAGGAATTGTCTGTCAACAAGGGTCGTGAGATGCTGATGGCCCAGTTCCAAGAAAATGGCTATGTGGCCAATAAATTCATGGACAAGCGCCACATGGATCAAGTTCTTCAAAAGACCAGCTACAAGACAGAAGAATCCCTATTTGCGGCCATCGGTTTTGGAGAAATCGGTGCCATTACCGTCTTTAACCGTTTGACTGAGAAGGAACGCCGTGAGGAAGAGCGTGCCAAGGCCAAGGCGGAGGCAGAGGAGCTTGTCAAAGGTGGCGAGATTAAGGTTGAAAATAAAGAAACCCTCAAGGTTAAGCATGAGGGTGGTGTAGTCATTGAAGGTGCCTCAGGTCTCCTAGTGCGGATTGCCAAGTGCTGTAATCCAGTTCCTGGCGATGATATTGTCGGCTATATCACCAAGGGGCGTGGTGTGGCTATTCACCGTGTGGACTGTATGAACCTGCGTGCCCAAGAAAACTACGAGCAACGTCTCCTTGATGTGGAATGGGAAGACCAATACTCTAGCTCAAATAAGGAGTATATGGCCCATATCGATATTTACGGCCTCAACCGTACAGGACTGTTGAACGATGTACTGCAAGTTCTCTCAAACACAACAAAGAATATCTCTACAGTCAACGCCCAACCAACCAAGGATATGAAATTTGCCAATATCCATGTGTCCTTTGGCATTGCCAACCTCTCTACACTGACTACGGTCGTGGACAAGATTAAAAGTGTACCAGAAGTCTATTCTGTCAAACGGACCAACGGCTAATTGCCCGAGCTCTTACTAGAAAGGCTATTATGAAAATCATTATCCAACGGGTTAAAAAAGCCCAAGTCAGTATCGAAGGTCAGGTTCAGGGGAAAATCAATCAGGGCCTCTTATTGCTGGTTGGTGTTGGACCAGAGGACCAAGAGGAAGATTTGGACTATGCTGTGAGAAAGCTCGTCAACATGCGGATTTTTTCAGACGCAGAAGGCAAGATGAACCTGTCTGTCAAAGATATTGAAGGAGAAATCCTTTCTATTTCTCAGTTTACCCTTTTTGCGGATACTAAGAAAGGCAATCGTCCAGCCTTTACAGGCGCAGCCAAGCCTGATATGGCATCAGACTTCTATGATGCATTCAATCAAAAATTAGCTCAAGAAGTGCCCGTTCAGACAGGCATCTTTGGAGCAGATATGCAGGTTGAGCTGCTCAATGACGGACCGGTTACCATTATCCTTGATACGAAAAATAGATAAGAAAGACCAAGCCCAGCCGGCTTGGTTTTCTCATCTATCATAAAATATTCCAAAATGAAATTGGTGCTTGATAGGCTTTGGGGAAGTCTCTTTTCAAGCTTTGGCAGGTGCGATAGGAGGGGACAAGATGTCCTAGGATGAGGAGCGTTCCCTGAAGGAAAAGTGGGACATCCCTTAAAAACAGCAAGGAGAGAATGATTAGGCTATCCCATAGGAGGATTTGTAAGGCAAAACGCCAGAATCTCGGTCTAATCTGGGAATAGAGTTGACTAAAGTGGTCACAAAGTTGGTTGGAAAGATAGGTCAATAGTGCAGGATGAAAGAAAATGAGCCAACCACTATAAATAAAAATCCAATCCCAAGTAAGCCCCTCTTTAAATGCCAAAAATGCCAGCATAATTCCATCGATGATAAGGAGTTGAATGGTTTTGATGGAGATGATGTTTTTCATGATAAAACCTCCTTTTCCTTAGAGACACTCCCACAAAGAAATATGTTTGTCGTAAAAGTCTGGATAGTTTTCTCTTAGGTAGTCAGTCGTACTATAATATAAAGTAGAATGACAAGCAGTGACGATTGGCATAAGAGTGAAAAATCGCTGAGAACTAGTAAAGGCTAAAAGGACAAAAAATAGAAAATCAATGGTGAGCACCCCTAAATAGTAGAAGCGAATCTTTTTACTGATTTGAGGATAAATCTCAGCGAATTGATGTTTGAGTCGGACAAGCAAACGAAATAGCAGGAGTCCCTGAGCAAGGAGGAAAATCAAACCAGAGAGCAAGAGCCATTCTAAAGCGGTCTCGGGTCTAGTGCTAAAAAATGCAAATAGTAGCAAATCGATAACTGCAATTGCTGTAAAATGGATTCTAAAGAGATTTTTCATGACAAGACCTCCCTCTTTTATCTAGCTTCATTTTACTCCAAACGAATAGGAGTTTCAACTAAAAGGATAAAAAATTTTAGTAAGGAGATTCTATTAGATTTCTTTATTTGAGTTTCCTCTTATTGTTTTACTTCTTCATCATTCCAGACAAATAAAGCTCCAATTGCATTGAGGATATAAAAGATGTATTTTCCGATATTGGCAAAGTTTCCTTGAATGCCAGCCTTTGTCAGCTGAACGAAATTGTAAATCAACCAAAATCCCCACTGAGTTGTCAGTTTCAATGCATTCAAAGCATTGGCAATGAGGGAAAGTGCAAAGGCGATAGTTGTTACGTAGGCGAGGAGATTCATCTTGCCCCCATAGCCGATATAGTTGGTCCCAAAGGCAAAGAGGAAGGCGATGATGGAAATGATGATGGCCGCCAATTTTAGCTGTTTTTGGCTCATTTGGTTAGGTCTGCCTTCTTGCGAAGCTTCCCATTTCTTAATAGCAAAGGTATAAATGAGGAAGGTGACAGGATAGGTGATAATGGCCGCCTTATTTCCAAGGATATAGTCAATGGTGCCAGACAAAATCGTATTGACAATGCCAAAGTAATTTCCCCATTTGCTTAATTTTCCCGTGAAACGAGTGGATAACATGGAAATCCCAACGTTGGTTACGGAAATCAAACCAAAGGGAACAAGAGCTGTCCATGGTCCCCAGTCTACGAATTTGTCGAGACGGGAGTTAAGATAGCCAGATGCAATCGCAATTCCAACGACCAAAGCAACTCCGAAGAGGTCAAACCATTTAGATGTCGCAAAAATTTTTAGTGATTTTTTCATAGTTTAAGGTATCTTTCTTGTTTTTTACAAACATTCTACAACTAAATGAAAGTAAAATCAAATAATAGAAATAAAACCCTGAAAATTAAACTTTCAGGGTTAGTGGGGGACTTGAGAAATTAGTTGATTTTCTCGACATAGAGTTGTTTGGCAATGTCCATATTCACTTGTAAATCTTCATTTTTAGTGAGGATAGTGAAGGTATTGCTGAAGCCATCAAACTGCTTGACTTGGAGCGGATCTCCGATGTGAAGTGAGTGCTTGTCCAGATAATGGAGAATGTCAAAGCTATCGTGCACTCGAGTCAGACGGTAGGAACCAGCTTCCTTGATATCAGCTAGTGGTAGGTTATTGATTTCAACCAGAAGTTCTCCTTTTGCAGGAATGGTACCTCCGTGGGGGCAGGTCTTGGGGAAACCTAGCAGTTTATCCAGTCTTTCCACGAAGAGGTCAGAGACAGTGTGTTCCAAGACCTCAGCTTCCTCGTGAATCTGGTCACTCGTATAGTCTAAATGATGGACTAGAAAAACTTCAATCAAGCGGTGTTTGCGATAGAGCTCAGAGACCAGTTTGAGACCTAGGTCAGTCAGTAGATAGCCACATTCCTTGTCCTTAAGGATGAGATTTTCACTCTTCATCCGTTTAATCATTTCAGTTACGGCAGGGGGAGAGACTTGCATGCGGGCAGCAATTTCCTTGTTGGTAATTTTATGCAGGTCTATGCCGATTTCATAAATACATTTTAGATAATCTTCTTTATTCGGGGTCATTCGCTTCCTCTTGTCTAATATCTTTATCTAGTATATCAAAAAAAGCTAGATTTCTCTAGCTGTGACTTTTTATGTTATACTTATTGCAAGAGAAAAAACGAGGAGATGAATATGACAAAAATAGCTCTTCTTTCAGATATTCATGGAAATACCACCGCCCTGGAGGCTGTTTTGGCAGATGCTCGGCAGCTAGGAGTGGATGAATACTGGCTTTTGGGAGATATTCTCATGCCAGGGACAGGGCGTAGAAGGATTTTGGACTTGTTGGCTCAACTACCGATTACGGCTAGAGTTCTGGGGAACTGGGAAGATAGTCTGTGGCATGGTGTCCGCAAGGAATTGGATAATACTCGTCCCAGCCAACGTTATCTCTTGCGCCAGTGCCAGTATGTTTTAGAGGAAATTTCCCTAGAAGAAATTGAACTGCTCCACAATCAACCTCTCCAGCTCCATCGTCAGTTTGGGGATTTGACGGTGGGAATTAGCCATCATTTGCCTGATAAGAACTGGGGGCGAGAGTTGATTCATACTGGAGCGCAAGAGGATTTTGACCGCTTGGTGACCAATCCACCTTGTGATATTGCTGTTTATGGTCACATTCACCAGCAGTTCCTTCGTTACGGGACTGGTGGGCAATTGATTGTCAATCCGGGTTCGATTGGGCAACCTTTCTTTTTGGATGCCCAGTTGCGGAAAGACTTGCGGGCCCAGTATATGATTTTGGAGTTTGATGACCAGGGCTTGGTAGATATGGACTTTCGACGGGTGGACTACGATGTGGCAGCTGAATTGCAGCTAGCTAAAGACCTCAAACTTCCCTATTTTGAGGTTTATTATGAAAGTCTGGTCAATGGTATCCATCATACTCATAATCAGGAATTTCTGAGAGAATTGGCCCAGAAAGAGGGCTATGATAGGGAATTAGATGCTTGGTTGAAAAGTGGTAATGATTGACATTACAACCAAAAAGGGTATAATAAAAGAAAAAGAAGAGTAGAGGTAGGTTAGCCTCGTAAAAAGGAGAAGAGTATGCAAATTCCAAGTAGATTTACCATTGCGACTCATATGCTGATAATCATTGCCCTCAAGGGGAAGGAAAGCAAGGTGACCAGTGATTTTCTGGCTGCTAGTGTTGGGGTTAACCCTGTCATTATCAGAAAAACCTTGTCCCAATTGAAGAAGGCAGAGCTGATTTCAGTAGCGCGTGGAACAGGGGGAACAGAGATTGTCAAGGATCTCAAAGACATTAGTCTTTTAGATGTTTATCAGGCGGTCGAGTGTCTTGGTAAGACAGGCCAACTTTTTAGTTTCCATGACAATCCAAATCCAAATTGCCCAGTCGGAGCTCATATTCATGATGTTTTGGATCAAAAATTGGAGAGAATCCAGCGAGCTATGGAGGCTGAACTTGGTCAGACCAGTCTAGAACAAGTCGTGGCCGATGCAGAGAGTCAGATGAAGGAGTGATTTTTTTAAAACAAGAAAAGCTTATGAGAAGGTTTTTATACTTAATGAAAATCAAAAAGCAAACTAGGAAGCTAGCCGCAAGCTGTACTTGAGTACGGTAAGGCGACGCAACGCTGACATGGTTTGAAGAGATTTTCGAAGAGTATTACCTTTTCATAAGCTTTTTATCTATTTTTCCATGCTTGGTAACGGGTATCAATCAATAATTGGGTAAGGCGCCCCATGGTTTCCCTTTCTTCTGGAGTGAGAGATTGCGCTTGGATAAAGAGATGATGAATGTGTTCAATAGCCTTGAAGGAGGACAGGTCATTGATGGAGCTAATACCAGCATCTAGAATGGTGCCAAAGAAGAGGTCGAAGTAGAGCTGGAGTTCCTCGTCAGGGACTGTGGCCACCCATTCCTTGAAGGTTGTGTCTACTTGTTGGCTATCACTGTTGATCTTATCCAGTTGGACGAAGTGCTTGTCCTCAATCTGCCAACTAAAGGTATCGTGCTGGGCGATGCCACCTAAGGCAGTACTGTGAACGATGATTTGGTGGGCAGGAATTTCTAGCATCCTACCGATGATGGAACCTTGTGGAATGAAGACCTTGGTTCTATCCATTATCCTTTGATAGTCTTCGGTCTGTGTCAATTCTGTGTGGAGACCAGGTGCATCAAAAGTATAAACTGCAGTGATCTGCTCTTGCAAGCTTTGCTCAATTTGACTAGCAGCATAGATGGCTAAATTTCCTCCCTTGGAATGCCCAGCCAGAATGACTTTTGTCCTAGGATGGTGGACAAAAAAGTTCTCTAAATAGCGGAGGGCGTGCTTTTGAGCAGGAATTTCCTTCATATACGTCAGGTGGAAATCTTCCTTCCAACCAATGATACTATCATCAGTCCCACGAAAGACAATCAGATAGGTATCGAGAGTGAGGCGGTAGGTCATAGCCGCAAATTGCTTTTGCAGTTCAGGGTCAATGTCGTTGATAAAATGGGAGAGTTTGCAATTTTTGAAGCGCTTGTGTTGAGCTAGTTCATCTAATAGCTGGAGGCGATTTTTGCTGGTCAACATGTTAGATTCTCTTGGAACCTGAGGTGCTAGGTCTAAAAGTCGCATAGGAGTTGTGGAGACCAGATTATCAAAGGAGAGGTAGGTGGTTTCTGTTAAGGTTAGAATGTCTAATTCATTTAAAGGAAGGTCGTAAAAGGAATCGTGTGCGACATCTTTCAGATAGTCAAAAATATTGGTCATAAGAACTCCTTTCTTTTTATTTATCTTATCAAATTTCTCTCAAATTAGCTAGTAGCATTGCCTGTTTTTACTGGCTAAAACAAGCTATTTCAAATTCAGTTTCAGACCTTCTAGCATGGAAAAATCTGTTATAATAATAGAAAAGGAGAAGCGCATGCACAAGATTTTATTAGTAGAAGATGATCAGGTTATTCGTCAACAGGTCGGGAAAATGCTCTCTGAATGGGGATTTGAAGTGGTTCTGGTAGAAGACTTTATGGAAGTTTTGAGTCTTTTTGTCCAGTCGGAGCCTCATCTGGTCCTCATGGATATTGGGCTGCCTTTGTTTAATGGCTATCACTGGTGTCAGGAGATTCGCAAGATTTCCAAGGTTCCCATCATGTTTCTGTCTTCGAGAGACCAGGCTATGGATATTGTCATGGCAATCAATATGGGCGCGGATGACTTTGTGACCAAGCCTTTTGACCAGCAGGTTCTTTTAGCCAAAGTTCAGGGCTTGTTGCGTCGTTCCTATGAGTTTGGGCGTGACGAGAGTTTACTGGAATATGCTGGTGTTATCCTCAATACCAAATCAATGGATTTACATTATCAAGGGCAAGTCTTGAATTTGACCAAGAACGAATTCCAGATTTTACGAGTTTTGTTTGAACACGCAGGAAATATTGTAGCGCGTGACGACCTCATGCGGGAACTTTGGAACAGTGACTTTTTCATTGATGACAATACCCTCTCAGTTAATGTGGCTCGATTGCGTAAAAAGTTGGAAGAGCAGGGCTTGGTAGGATTTATCGAGACCAAGAAAGGGATAGGGTACGGACTGAAGCATGCTTGATTGGAAACAATTTTTTTTAGCCTATCTGCGTTCCCGTAGTCGTCTGTTTGTCTATCTGCTGGTTTTGGCATTTCTAGTTTTGCTCTTTCAGTTTTTATTTGCTAGTTTAGGAATTTACTTTCTCTACTTTTTCCTCTTGTGTTGCTTTGTAACCATCTTATTTTTCGCTTGGGACATATTGGTGGAAATGCAGGTCTATCGCCAGGAAATTCTCTATGGGGAGAGGGAAGCCAAATCACCGTTGGAAGTAGCTTTAGCAGAAAAATTAGAAGTGCGTGAGATGGAACTCTACCAGCAGAGGTCAGATGCAGAAAGAAAACTGACGGATTTGCTGGATTACTATACCTTATGGATCCACCAGATTAAGACGCCCATTTCAGCTAGTCAACTCTTAGTTGCAGAAGTAGCCGATCGCCAACTGAAGCAGCAGCTAGAACAGGAAATTTTCAAAATCGATTCCTATACCAATCTAGTCTTGCAGTACCTGCGTTTAGAAAGTTTCCATGATGATTTGGTCTTAAAGCAGGTTCAAATTGAGGACTTGGTCAAGGAAATACTGCGTAAATACGCCCTTTTCTTTATTCAAAAAGGCTTAAGTGTCAATCTACATGACCTTGATAAAGAAATCGTGACGGATAAAAAGTGGCTGCTAGTGGTCATTGAGCAAATTATCTCAAATAGTCTCAAGTACACCAAGGAAGGTGGTCTGGAGATTTATATGGACGGTCAAGAGCTCTGTATCAAGGATACAGGAATCGGGATAAAAAATAGTGATGTCCTCCGAGTCTTTGAACGTGGTTTCTCAGGATATAATGGACGCCTAACCCAGCAGTCATCTGGACTTGGTCTCTACCTATCTAAGAAAATTTCTGAAGAATTGGGGCACCAGATTCGTATCGAGTCTGAGGTCGGGACAGGAACGACAGTAAGAATTCAGTTTGCTCAAGTGAACCTAGTCCTTGAGTGAGAAGAGACAATGAGTTTTTACCCAATCTCTTTTTGCTATATTTCAGGATATTTGAAGACTGTTTTTTACAAAACCAATAATAGAATTTTTAATACGGAATATAGTATAAATACTGGTTCAAAGTGAAGTTTTGTATGCTTTATACTTTTGTTGAGCATAAAATCTATAAACTAAGGGTGAATTACAAAAATTAATTTGAGATGAAGTGAATTGTAGACTTGGGAAATGTCTCCTATTCGATTTCAGAATGAATCGTTGATACAGGATTAAAAGAACTGCAGCTTTCTTTTTATTTTGAATGAGATAGGTGTATATAGATTTGTGTAACTGGTATAGAACTGTTTCCAAGAATTTATTGAATGTATCGAATACACACATCCTATTGATTTTGAACCAGTTTTTAATTTCTAAATGTTATAATAGTTTTATCAAGTAAAAGGAGACTGCCATGATTGGAGACAATATAAAATTCTTACGAAAATCACATAACCTGATATAACCAGAATTTTCACGGATTGTGGGTGTGTCACGAAATAGCCTAAATCGTTAGAAAAACTGAAAAAGCTTACTTTCAATAGAAGTATTGGAAATATTCATTTTACATCTATCAAAGAAACATGGGATAGACCTATATTTTACAAAATAGCAAATTATATTTTGAATGATAGTAAAAACGGCAGTACTTGTGTGATTTACAATTATTGCACTCAATGTCCGAGTATCGCACTATCTGAAATAGGGAATAGTAGAGATTGTTCTGCGATATGTAAAAAAATGCATTAGCAAGGAGTATCGTATATGCTACCATATCTTAAAACTATTAGATGGTATCTCTTCTTTAATTTTCTTTTTGGTGTAGTATCGAATATCTGCACAGCTTTGTTACCGTATTTCACGCAGGAATTAATCAAAGGGGATTATCAAGTAGCTCTATATGGTTACTCTATGTCAGTGGCAGGCTATTTGAGTTGTAACTATATCCAAATGATACTTGATTGGAAGCAGGGGATTATCTTTTCGACTACTTTGAAAAATGAGTGGTTTCGTTCACTTCTGGGACTCAGTCACCACGATTTCAAGCAGAAAACAGTAGCAGAGTATATTTCCTATCAATCTAATGACCTAGATTCGTTGGAAAAGGATTACCTTCCTCCATTGATGAGTTTTATCAAACAAATTTTACGTATCATCATTTACGCTTTCATTATTAGCAGAACAATTAATCCTATTGTATCATTGATTTTAATCTTTTCTACTGGAATTAGTATTCAAATTCCTAAAATCGTTGGGAAGTTGACCGCTAATCGCAGACAGGTTTACTTGAAAAAACAAGGAGATTACTATCGAACTTTGGAGGATTTGCTCATGGGACATCATTTGGTAAATAAACTAACTATGTCGCATTTTTTGAATCAACAAAAGAGTTCTCTAAAGAATTTGCAGGATAAGTATTTTAAGTATGGTTTGACAAAAATTACTGGCATCTTATTGACAGGTGTTTCTTTTGAATTCATTAGTCTTGTTCTGTTTATTTATTTAGCCTACTCTCTATCTAACCAGCAACTCGGTATTCCTGAGGTGGTGGCGAGTTTCGGATATATTAATGCTTTTTCTGAACCAATACAGGAAATCCTTTATGATTTACAAATGTTAGAGTCCGTAAAGCCTGTAATCAAGAGTTTTCAAAACATTGTTGGGAGACCCGTTTCAGTTCAAGCACCTCAACATTCTTTTGATACGATTACTTTGAAAAACATTTCCAAACAAATGGGAGAATCAAAATTGATAATTACTTCCGCTACGATTCAAAAAGGGGATAAAATTGCGCTTATTGGTAAGAATGGGTCTGGAAAAAGTAGTCTTCTCAACATTTTAAATGGAACAGATGAAGATTTTGAAGGACAAATTGTGCTAGATGGGCTTGTTTTGGACCATCTTTGGGGAAGATTCGGTATGATTCTGCAACAAGAACATACATTTATTTCGAGTTATGAAAATAATGTAACGCTATTCAATAGTTTCAATGAAAAATTCAGAGAAGAAGATTTTGAAAAAATTCCACCACAATCCCTGTCAGGTGGTCAGCAACAACGAATGTATTTAAATCGTGAGAAAAATCGTAA
The DNA here is from genome assembly GCA_905221245.1 of bacterium. Taxonomy (GTDB): domain Bacteria; phylum Bacillota; class Bacilli; order Lactobacillales; family Streptococcaceae; genus Streptococcus. The sequence goes on along the minus strand of CAJNCK010000004.1, from coordinate 58,624 downwards.
AAATCCATTGCTTATCCTAGACGAACCTTTCTCTGCCTTGGATACTAATCAGTTTAAAATGGAATTGGAAAGAGTTCTGGAACTACCAAGTGCCGTCATTGTTACTTTACATCGCCAAAACGAATTATTAAGTAAGTTTGACCAAGTTTGGGAAATTAAGAATGGAGAACTTGTAATTTTGAAATAGCTAAATTATAGAGAATAAAACGCATATTATCAGGAGTTCAGAGGAGATACCGGTTTTTCTTTTTCTAATAAGGAATCTAAAATTTCTTGCTTTCTCTATCTGTTCAATTGATAGATTTCGTCAGAGAAAGAATGTAAAATTTTTGATATAATGTTAAGGATGGACTGACGGATATTTAAAGGATAATTTTCAAAAGAATAACAAGTGAGAAGAAAAATATGTAAGATTGGACAGAAGTCTCTCTACCATCATCCATGCAGAAACAAGATTATATGAAATAAAAGGAGTAACTAATGACCGGAAACTATTCAACACGTGAATACCGTGAGAAATTATATGATGATCTTCATGTTCGATTAAGAGATACAGTGATTTTGATGTGTGCGATTTTTATTGCCTCTATCGGTTTAAATATGAATTCAACAGCTGTCATTATTGGAGCCATGTTAATTTCACCTCTCATGACACCGATTGTTGGACTGGGGTTTGGTTTAGCTATTTTTGACACGCGTTTAATCAAGCAATCTCTAGAGGTTTTATTTACCCAAGTATTGGTCAGCTTGCTTGTCTCAGCTCTGTATTTCTGGATTTCTCCCTTATCTTATGAAAGTAGCGAATTGATTGCACGAACCTCTCCAACCATTTGGGATGTTCTCATTGCTATTGCTGGTGGGATAGCAGGTTTCATTGGTTCAAGGAAAAAAGAAGCAAACAATATCGTACCAGGAGTAGCCATCGCAACAGCTCTGATGCCACCTATCTGCACTGCAGGTTACGGTTTAGCTAATGGAAATGTACGATTTTTATTTGGAGCTCTTTATCTTTTCTTGATCAACTGTGTCTTTATCATGCTAATCAACATTGTTGGAACAAGAATTATGATGAGAAAATCTCCCTTAAGTTCATTTAAAGAGCTAAACATTAAAATGAGAATTGGCTTGATATCTTTGATTGTATTATTGATTCTTCCGGCTAGTTATTCAGCAGTCACTCTGACGATAGATCAAGCGCGCAAAGAAGGAATCAAACAGTTTGTAGGAAAAGAGTTCGCCAATCACACGGTCATTAATCAAGTCTACAAATCAAGAAACAATGAGTTGGTCTTGACGGTTGTTGGAGATCCGATTTCAGAAGAAGAATTAGAAACGCTCCACCAAAAACAAGCCTCTTACGGTATTCAATCTGTTCAATTGAAAGTCAATCAAGTTCATAATTCGACAAAATTAGACAGTGATTCGACCAAGGAATTTTATGAAACCATTAACAAGTATATCGATCAAAAACTCTCTGAAAAGGATTCACAAAAAGATCTCGTAAAAGAAAATGAAGCAGACAAGGAATGAGGATATTGACCTTATCCAACTCATGAAAGAAAATCTTGTGTGGTGGTTTGGTCAATCACTACTAGCTCGGATTAAATAAAATATAAAAAAGCAACAGCTGAAATAGTTGTTGCTTTTTAGCTAGCTAGGATTTTATCTCTTATTTCTCAACGCGTGATTTGTTGGCAATATCAGCTAGGATAGCTTGAACAAAGTCATCAACTGAGACAGTTTGTGTTTCTTTTTGTCCGTAGCGACGAACGTTAACTGTTCCGTCTTCCATTTCCTTGTCCCCAACGATCAATTGGTAAGGAATCTTGCTTGTTTGTGACGCACGGATCTTGAACTGCATTTTTTCATTGCGCTCATCTACATCTGCACGGACACCACGGTCACGGAGTTTTTTAGCTACTTCCCATGCGTAGTCAACGTGTTTTTCGTTAGATACTGGGATGAGAGTTACTTGGTGAGGTGCAAGCCATGTTGGGAAGGCACCCTTGTAGTTCTCAATCAAGATAGCTGTGAAGCGTTCCATAGTTGAGATAACTCCACGGTGGATCATAACTGGACGGTGCTCTTCACCATCAGCTCCGATGTATTTAAGGTCGAAGCGTTCTGGAAGCAAGAAGTCAAGCTGGATAGTAGAAAGAGTTTCTTCTTTTCCAAGGGCTGTCTTAACTTGGATATCCAATTTTGGTCCGTAGAAGGCTGCTTCACCTTCGGCTTCAAAGTAGTCAACACCCATTTCATCAAGGGCTGCACGAAGCATGGTTTGGGCATTTTCCCACATCTCATCGTTGTCAAAGTACTTGTGAGTATCTTGAGGGTCACGAAGAGAGAGACGGAAGCGGTATTCAGTCAAGTTGAAGTCTTCATAAACATCGATAATCAACTGAAGGGCACGTTGGAATTCTTCTTGGATTTGTTCAGGAGTAACAAAGAGGTGCCCGTCGTTAAGAGACATTTCACGCACACGTTGAAGACCAGTGAGGGAACCAGATTTTTCGTAACGGTGCATCATACCGATTTCAGCGATACGGATTGGCAATTCGCGGTAAGAGTGAACATGGTGTTTGAAGACTTGAATGTGGTGTGGACAGTTCATTGGACGAAGGACAAATTCTTCCCCGTCACCCATGTCCATAGTTGGGAACATATCTTCTTGATAATGATCCCAGTGACCAGAAGTTTTGTAAAGCTCAACAGATGCAAGAGGTGGAGTGTAGACGTGTTGGTAGCCAGAAGCTAACTCCTTGTCGACAATGTAGCGTTCCAACTCACGACGGATAGTCGCTCCATTTGGCAACCAGAATGGAAGTCCTTGACCAACCTCTTGTGAAATCATGAAGAGGTCAAGCTCTTTACCAAGTTTACGGTGGTCACGTTCCTTAGCTTCTTCACGCATTTGAAGGTAGTTCTTCAAGTCTTTCTTGTCAAACCAAGCTGTACCATAGATACGTTGCATCATAGCATTGTCGCTATTTCCACGCCAGTAAGCACCTGCTACATGGAGAAGGTGGAAGATTTGGATACGGCCTGTTGATGGGACGTGGGGTCCACGGCAGAGATCCACGTATTCACCTTGACGGTAGATAGTCAAGCCGCCTTCGTCTTCTGAGTGTTCTTCAATCAATTCCAACTTGTAAGGGTCGTTCTTGAAGATTTCACGAGCCTCGTCTTTAGTAACTTCTTCACGAATTGATGGGAAGTTTTCTTTGACGATTTTTTGCATTTCTTCTTCGATACGAGGAAGGTCTTCATTTGAGATTTGACCAGCGGTATTGTCAGTATCGTAGTAGAAGCCATCTTCGATAGCTGGACCAACTCCCAAGTGAATGTCTGGAAACAGGCGACGAGCTGCTTGGGCGAACAAGTGGGCAGCTGAGTGACGCAAGATTGGAAGGGCATCTTCGTGATCAGGGGTCACGATTTCGATGCTACCATCTTCAGTGATAGCACGAGTAGTGTCGATGAGTTTGCCGTTGAATTTACCAGCCAAGGCTTTTTTAGCTAGGGAATTGCTGATAGATTGGGCAATTTCAAAAGTTGTAACGCCAGATTCGAATTCACGAACAGCGCCATCTGGGAAAGTAATGTTAATCATGATGTTCTCCTTACTTATATTATTGACGAATGTGTTAACCCTATTCTGAAAACAGGGGCAGAGGATAGTGAAAGCTAGAAAAACAAAAAGCGACATCCTCGAAAGGACGTCGCAACGTGGTTCCACCTTCATTTATGTACCTCAAAAGAGAGGGACACCTCTGATTGGCTCTAACGTGGCCACCGTTTTATGTTTGCATAAAAGTCAGTAGAGTAGTATCAGTATAGTCTTTCTATGCGTTCTCAGCAACCACGCACTCTCTAGTAGAAAGGGACTAAGTGACTTGTCTCTAAGGATTATTATAGCATGATTGTGAGATTTTTCAAGGATTTTGTGAAAGTTTTTTGTTTTTCATTTTTTGTAGAATATGCTTGATGCCAATACCGGAAGCCATGCCCACCAGAGCCAAGGTTTCATAGATTAGCAAGTAAATTAGTATAAACTCACCAAAAGTTATGATAGTAAAGCAAAAGAGCAGTCCGTTACCAATTAACCACCAAAGTGAGAAACGGAAACGGTAGCTATAGAGTAGCGATATAATCAAGATTACCAGAGGTGTAAAGAAGAGAATATTATTTACGTAGAGACTCTTGAGCAAAAGGGGGTCAGAAATAATTAGTGATAACAACTGATAAAGTGGCCAATAAAAGAAAAATATGACCAGATAGTAGGGGAGATGGGAATAGAATCTACGCATGATAATCACCTCGTTTTAAAAAACAGACAACTTAGATTTCTTGCTATGATTATTATAGCATGTTTAAAACAAGAAAGTAAATCTGTTGACAAAGAAGTTAGTTATTGGTAGAATAGGGAATGTCGTAAAGACAAATAACTTCTTCTTGGTTACAGGCATGCCAACCTGTCACTCGGATGAAGCCAAATAAAAAGGAGAAACATCATGGCAATCTCAAAAGAGAAAAAAAATGAAATCATTGCACAATATGCACGTCACGAAGGTGATACAGGTTCAGTAGAGGTTCAAGTTGCTGTCCTTACTTGGGAAATCAACCACCTTAACGAACACATCAAACAACACAAAAAAGACCACGCTACTTACCGTGGATTGATGAAAAAAATCGGTCGCCGTCGTAACTTGCTTGCATACTTGCGTAAAAACGACGTTAACCGTTACCGTGAGTTAATCAACTCTCTAGGACTTCGTCGTTAATCTTGCGTCTAAACCGTTTCTATACTTCGTTGGCTTCGGCTCGATGTACCATTAGTACAACCTTCGCCTCGTCGCCTAGTCTATAAACGGTTTATCCAGCAAGACTGGAGCTCTCTGATTTTCAGAGGGCTTTTTTATTGAGGTTTTATCGGTCACAATTTTGGAGACTACAAAAACTGTCACCTATATTATCCTCCGTTAATGGGTGTTTTATCGGTCACAATTTTGGAGACTACAAAAACCCGCTTGGTATATTAGTTCCGTTTTCCCATGTTTTATCGGTCACAATTTTGGAGACTACAAAAACGTGTGTTCATAGTAATATCTCATCCCCTACGTTTTATCGGTCACAATTTTGGAGACTACAAAAACCGTAACTCTATCCACCTCACCAGTGACAGGGTTTTATCGGTCACAATTTTGGAGACTACAAAAACAATTCCCTCAACGAATCAAGTGTGCAACCCGTTTTATCGGTCACAATTTTGGAGACTACAAAAACCTAAGATTTGTGCTAAAGCTACCCGAATCAGTTTTATCGGTCACAATTTTGGAGACTACAAAAACCTCGAACAAAATACCTCTTTCATCTTATAGGTTTTATCGGTCACAATTTTGGAGACTACAAAAACCTAATTATGTGGCTGTTTAATCATTAAGAAGTTTTATCGGTCACAATTTTGGAGACTACAAAAACCTGTCCAAGTAGTTGTATTTTGTTTACCTGGTTTTATCGGTCACAATTTTGGAGACTACAAAAACTTCCTTTGATGTAACCTTTAGCGCGAAGTTGTTTTATTGGTCACAATTTTGGAGACTACAAAAACCTCAAATGGTATCAGCTAATTACACCATAAGGGTGCGTAGCTACTCGGCTTGAAAAGCCGAGTAGCTGTCTGCAAGCTCCTTCGGAGAGCCCACACTTTACGAAGTAAAGTATAGTATGTTATACTTTACATGGAAGTAGTCACCGAATTCCAGTTAGAAATTACTTTGTAACTACGTTTTGAGGAGGAGTAAAATGCTTTCCTATGTTCGACATTACCCACTAGCGATAGCTAAATTAATGTGTCTGTGCTCTCCTAAAATCTGCTGATTTATTACTGACCAATACAGGAGGTTTTTTATGGGACAGACAATCATATCTGCTATTGGTGTTTATATTTCCACCAGTATCGATTATTTAATTATTTTATTTATTTTATTTGCACAGCTATCACAGAATAAACAGAAATGGCATATTTATGCGGGGCAATATCTAGGCACAGGCTTACTTGTAGGGGCGAGTTTAGTTGCTGCTTATGTCGTTAATTTCGTGCCTGAAGAATGGATGGTTGGATTGCTTGGTTTAATCCCTATCTATTTAGGGATTCGCTTTGCAATTGTTGGAGAAGGTGAGGAAGAAGAGGAAGAAGAGGAAGAAATTATTGAAAGATTAGAACAAAGCAAGGCAAATCAACTGTTTTGGACAGTTACATTGCTGACAATTGCGTCTGGCGGAGATAATTTAGGTATCTATATACCTTATTTTGCTTCGTTAGATTGGTCACAGACCCTCGTGGCGTTGCTTGTGTTTGTAATCGGCATAATTATCTTATGCGAGATTAGTCGGGTGTTATCCTCTATTCCGTTAATATTCGAGACAATTGAAAAATACGAGCGAATCATTGTGCCCTTAGTATTCATTCTACTTGGACTATACATCATGTATGAAAATGGCACGATAGAGACTTTTCTGATCGTGTAGATTTTTTTGTTTCACTAGGATTTTAGACAGAGCTCAAATTAGCTCTCTGATTTTCAGAGGGCTTTTTACGTTGTCACCTTACCTCGATATACTCAAGTATAATCTTCGGTTACGGTTCCTAGCACTGTATGGAAAAACCAACCATAATTTTTCTGATTTTAATTGTATTTTTTCCATAGCTTGTTACACAGTTGAAAATATGGTATACTTTTCATGAGAATTTTCTAAATTTTTAAGATTCTATCAAAGGAGGTTTGCATGCTTTCCAAATTTTCTGGAAGCCGACAAGACCAGCAATTTGTGTTACTTTTAGGTATTTTGCTAGGTGTTTTAGGGATTTCTCTCTTTCTAGCAGTTTCTATGGGATCTGTTGCGATTGATCTAGGAGCTACCTATCGGATTATTTTGAGCAGGTTGGGATTTCCTCTTGAGATAGGAGAGGTTTCCAAGTCTACTCTTGCCATTGTATGGAACATGAGATTCCCTCGAGTATTGTTAGGTCTGATAGTGGGGGCTGGTCTTTCTATGTGTGGTAGCGTGATGCAGTCTACAGTGAACAATCCCATCGCAGAGCCTTATGTCTTAGGAATATCTGCGGGTGCAACTCTAGGGGCAACCTTGAGCATCATTCTTGGTTTAAAAGTGATGATTAGCCTTGGAGCTTTTCTTGGAGCTATTTTGGCAACAATTGCTGTCCTCATCATTGCCTCTATGCAGGGAAGGATGACGACTTCTAGTCTGATTTTATCAGGAACCGTGGTCAATGCTCTCTTTCTGGCTTTTTCAAACTTTATTATCTCAGTTGGAGCTAATGCGGATAGTGTGATGACCATTAAGTTTTGGACCATGGGCTCGCTCGCTGGGACTTCCTGGGCAGACTTGGTCCTGCCAACTATAGTAGTAGGAATGGCCTTTCTATTTTTCTCTACCCAGTATCGTGTTTTTAATGCGATGATGATGGGAGATGAGGCTGCTTTAACTTTGGGAATTCCCTTACGCTTTTATTGGTATCTTTATGTGACCATGGTGGCTGTGCTGACAGCAGTCTTAGTGGCAACCTGTGGGATTATTGGATTTGTCGGTCTGATTACTCCACATTTAGCTCGAGGGTTAGTAGGAACGAATTATAAGAGGCTTTTTCCTGTTGCAACCTTGCTAGGTGCCCTCTTTGTCATCTGGGCAGACGTACTCTCTCGTATCATCATTCCAAACGCAGAGCTTCCTATTGGTATTTTCACAGCCTTAGTAGGTGCTCCCTTCTTTATCTACATTGTTGGAGGTAGGCGAAGGGAGGTGAGGAGCTGATATGGACTTGATTTGTCAGGATGTCCACTTTGGACTGGGAGAGAAAAAAATCCTCAAGGGAGTTTCTCTTAAAGTTGAAGGGAATCAATTTCACACGATACTAGGACCAAATGGAAGCGGGAAAACCAGTCTACTTAAACTCCTCTATCGTCAGGAAAAGGCGGACAAAGGCTTGATAAGCCTAGATGGAAAGCCTCTGGAACAATGGACGCTCAAAGAAACAGCCAAGCAAATGGCAGTTGTGACCCAGTTTAACCAACTGCAGTTTGATTGTACAGTTGAAGAAATCGTCTTGCTGGGAAGAACTCCCCACCTCTCTTTTTTACAGAAGGAAAGGGAAAGGGATTTTACGCTCGTTCAAGATGCCCTCGTTAAGGTGGATATGCTCGAGAAGAAAACTCGTCTCTATTCGTCCCTGTCGGGGGGAGAGAAACAGCGAGTTTTGTTAGCCCGCGCCTTGGCGCAAGAACCGACTCTCTTGCTCCTGGACGAACCAACCAATCACCTGGATATCAGGTATCAGCTAGACTTGTTGGCCATTGTGAAGAATCTCAAGGTCAATGTTCTAGCTGTCCTGCATGATATTCAACTTGCTTGTCGCTATTCGGATTATCTCTATCTGATGAAAGAGGGGGAAATCCTTTACCAAGGGACTCCAAAGGAGACCATCACCCCTGAGTCATTGCAAACTGTATATGGAGTTCAAAGTCAAGTGACTTGGACCGAGGATCAGCAAGCCATGATTCACTATTTATAAGAATGAAAAGGAAAACAATATGAAAAAAACACTAAGCATTTTACTCGTAACAGTAGCTACCTTAACTTTGGCAGCTTGTGGCAATACTACTACAGAAAAAGCTACCACACAACCTAGCACAGAAACAAGTCAAAAGGCTAAAGCAGAGACGACTTATCCACTAACGGTCAAAACCTATGACGCGAAAGGGAATGAAGTCGAACAAGTTTTTGACAAGGCACCTGAAAAAGTTATTACAAACAATCTTTCAACCACTGAAATCTTATTGGAGTTAGGGTTGAAGGATAAAATTGCTGGCATGCTTAATCCTGATAATGCTGTGACGGACAAATACAAGGACGCGATCGCGACGATTCCTCAAATTGGAGATAAAAAAACAGTCTCACAAGAAACAGTTCTTTCTTATGAGCCAGACGCTGTGATGGGGCGAAACATGATGTTTTCTGAAAAATCCTTGGGGACAGTTAGCACTTGGAATGAAAACAAAATCCCAGTTTATACTCAAAAAGCTTCTCTCTCAACAATTCAGCAAGATTTGGGGAATATCGTAGAAGATGTCAAAAATCTTGGAATGATTTTTAATGTTCAGGAAAAATCCAATGAATACGCAGCCCAATTACAAACTAAAATTGACGCTGTTAAGAAAGCAAATCCAGCAAGCCAAGGTGAAAAGAAAAAGGCTTTGATTATGGTTGCTTATAATGATCAAACCTTCGGTGCCTACAAGTCTGCTTTGCAAGAAAGTTTGTTGAACCAACTTGGTTATACAAACGTTGCTACGGGGACATCAGGCTTGACCTTGGAAAATCTCGTGTCAATGGATCCTGAATTGATTATCTATGTAACCAGCGATCGTAATAAAAAATTGGATGAAAAAGCAGTAGAGTTGATGAAGGCAAATGCTGTTTTGGAAAGCGTTCCTGCTATTAAGAATCAAAAAATCATGACCATCTCTTACGATGAATTGATGGACTATGGTCCATCAGTGATTGATTCCCTTGAGAAAATCAATGACTTTATCAATAAATAATGAGTTTGATTGGGAAGGAATTCAAGTCAAAATCAGCCTTCCTTCTAACTACGACCCCAATCAAACCTATCCGGCTATTTTATTGAATGATGGAAACTTGGATTTCCTATCGTCCCTTTCCGAATCTGTGATTTTGGTGGGTTTGACCTCTAAAAATCGCTTAGACGACTATACTCCCTGGGCGACATCGGCTCTGAGAGATGGAGCTCCAGATTTTGGAGGTCAGGCCAAGGTCTATCATGATCATTTGTTTGGAGGTCTTTTAGACAAGTTGCAGTCACTTTATCGCCTGGACGAAACTCGCCTTGCTTATGGAGGCTACTCACTCGGTGGTTTGGCGGCAGTCTACAGTCTTTTCAGCTTTGACAAGGTTTCCTGTGTCTTTTCCATCTGCGGTTCCTTTTGGTATCCTGATTTTGTGACTTACTGCAAGGCAGAGACAGTGAAAAATCTAGACTGTTTGCTGTATTTACAGAACGGTCAAACAGAAGGAGCTCATCATACTAATCGTCTGGCTCAAGCACCAGTCTATGCTGAGCAGATCCATACCAGTCTTCAGAAACGCTATCCGAACGGTCAGTTTGTCTTTGATCCTTATGGACACCATGAACAAGTAGTTGAGCGATTTTTAGCTTTTTCCAGCTGGTTGGCCCAAAAATGGAAAATTAAGTAAAAGAATTATCCCTTGGCTTTTGCCAAGGGATTGTTGTATTTATTTAACCAAGGTTTTCTCTCTTTTTATCTGGATTCCAGACGAAGCTTGCGATAAAGCTAAAGATGATGGTTAGGATAGCGAGGATAATGGCAAGGATGAGAGCAGGGATGCGGATAAACCACCAGAGTGGGTTTGGTTTTTTATCATTGTGCCATTGTTTGGTTTCTTCGTCCAAACGTTGGAATTCTTCTTGGATACGATTGGCGACTGTTTCAATGCCTTCATCATTCATTTTCTTGATATCTGAAATATCAATAGGATTTCCAAAGTTCATATCGACACGCTCACGGCTAACCAAGCCCTTCAAAGTCATGGGACCTGTGTAGGTAACTGGCATGATACGGACCTTGGCCATTTTGGCAATCAGGGCTACGCCACCCTTGACATCGTTTGAGTGGCGGCTACCACTTGGAAACATGATGAGAGAGCGGTCACTTTTTTTGAGGACATTGATAGGGTATTTGATGGCAGAAGCGCTAGGATTTTCACGGTCAATAGGAAAGGCACCACACATACGAATCCACCAACCAAAGATACGGTTGGTAAAGAGTTCTTTTTTTGCCATAAAGATAAATTGTTTTGGTTTGGTCGCAAAGGCCATGTAAACAGGATCCCACCAGGTACGGTGAGGGGCAACCAGAATATAATTTTCATCTTGATTAGGAATTTTATCAGTATTATGATAGTGGGCATTGCCATTGATGGACCATAGGAGCAAGACAACCAATCCACGTAAATAAGTATAAAACATGCGATCTCCTTCGATTCTTTTCTTGTTATTATTATACCTTATCAAAGAAGGGCTGGCAAACTTTTCCCTTGACTAGGTGCATATTTAAGATGAGATTAGAATTCTTTTAGAAAAAATGATATGATAGAATTTATGGATAAAAATAAGATTATGGGATTAACCCAAAGAGAAGTCAAGGAAAGACAGGCTAAGGGCTTGGTCAATGATTTTACTGCTTCGGCCAGTACCAGCACTTGGCAAATCGTTAAACGAAATGTCTTTACCCTTTTTAACGCTTTGAACTTTGCCATTGCTTTGGCACTAGCCTTTGTGCAGGCTTGGAGCAATCTGGTCTTCTTTGCTGTTATCTGCTTTAACGCTTTTTCTGGAATTGTGACCGAGCTGCGGGCCAAACACATGGTGGACAAGCTCAATCTTATGACCAAGGAAAAGGTCAATACTATTCGTGATGGCCAAGAAGTGGCTCTGAATCCTGAAGAATTGGTTCTAGGAGATGTCATTCGTCTGTCTGCTGGAGAGCAGATTCCCAGTGATGCCTTGGTTTTGGAAGGCTTTGCGGAAGTCAATGAAGCCATGTTGACGGGGGAAAGTGATTTGGTGCAAAAGGAAGTGGATGCCTTGCTTTTGTCAGGAAGTTTTTTAGCCAGTGGGGCAGTTTTAGCTCAAGTTCACCATGTTGGATCTGATAACTATGCTGCCAAACTCATGCTGGAAGCCAAGACCGTTAAACCAATCAACTCTCGTATCATGAAATCGCTGGACAAGCTAGCTGGTTTTACTGGGAAGATTATCATTCCCTTTGGTCTAGCTCTCTTGCTAGAAGCCTTGATTTTAAAAGGCCTGCCTCTCAAGTCATCCGTTGTAAACTCGTCGACAGCCCTTTTGGGGATGTTACCTAAGGGAATTGCCCTTTTGACCATTACTTCGCTCTTGACTGCAGTTATCAAGCTAGGTTTGAAAAAGGTCTTGGTGCAGGAGATGTATTCTGTTGAGACCTTGGCACGCGTGGATATGCTTTGTTTGGACAAGACGGGCACCATCACCCAAGGAAAGATGCAGGTAGAGGCTGTTCTTCCGCTGACGGCAACTTATGGTGAAGAGGCTATTGCCAGCATCCTGACCAGCTATATGGCCCATAGTGAGGATAAAAATCCAACAGCCCAAGCTATTCGCCAGCGTTTCCAAGACCAAGTAGCCTATCCAATGCTCTCTAATCTTCCTTTCTCAAGCGACCGCAAGTGGGGAGCCATGGAGTTAGAAGGTTTGGGAACAGTTTTCTTAGGGGCGCCTGAGATGTTGTTGGACTCTGAAGTCCCAGAAGCCAGAGAGGCCTTGGAGAGAGGGTCACGTGTCTTGGTCTTAGCTCTCAGTCAGGAGAAATTAGACCATCACAAACCACAGAAACCATCTGATATTCAGGCTCTAGCCTTGCTAGAAATCTTGGACCCGATACGAGAAGGAGCAGCTGAGACGCTGGACTATCTTCGTTCTCAAGAAGTGGGACTCAAAATCATTTCTGGGGACAATCCAGTTACGGTATCCAGCATTGCCCAGAAGGCTGGTTTTGCAGACTATGACAGTTATGTAGATTGCTCAAAAATTACGGATGAGGAATTGATTGCTATGGCTGAGGAGACAGCTATTTTCGGACGTGTTTCCCCTCATCAAAAGAAACTCATCATCCAAACACTGAAAAAAGCGGGTCATACAACAGCTATGACTGGGGATGGAGTTAATGATATCCTGGCTCTTCGTGAGGCGGATTGTTCTATCGTGATGGCTGAGGGAGATCCTGCGACTCGTCAGATTGCCAATCTGGTTCTCTTGAACTCTGACTTCAATGATGTTCCTGAGATTCTCTTTGAAGGTCGTCGTGTGGTCAATAACATTGCCCACATCGCCCCGATTTTCTTGATAAAGACCATCTATTCATTCCTATTAGCGGTCATCTGTATTGCCAGTGCTTTACTAGGTCGGTCTGAGTGGATCTTGATTTTCCCCTTCATTCCAATCCAGATTACCATGATTGACCAGTTCGTGGAAGGTTTCCCACCATTCGTTCTGACTTTTGAGCGAAATATCAAACCTGTTGAGCCAAATTTCCTCAGAAGATCCATGCTTCGTGCTCTACCAAGCGCTCTCATGGTCGTCTTCAGCGTCCTGTTTGTGAAAATTTTTGGAAGTAGTCAAGGTTGGTCTGAGTTAGAAATCTCAACCCTCCTCTATTACTTACTTGGGTCTATCGGTTTCTTATCCGTATTTAGAGCCTGCATGCCATTTACCCTATGGCGTGTCCTCTTGATTGTTTGGTCAGTAGGAGGCTTCCTAGCGACAGCTCTCTTCCCAAGAATTCAAAAACTGCTTGAAATTTCAACCTTAACAGGCCAAACATTACCTGTTTATGGTGTCATGATGTTGGTCTTTACTGTGATTTTCATCCTGACTAGTCGCTATCAAGCCAGAAAATAAAGAAAGGCTGCAATCTGTGGATTGCGGTCTTTTTAGGTACAAGATTGCCAGTTGAAATGTGGTATAATAAGAGGTAATAGAGTTTTGGAAAGTGAGAGAAGATGATTTCAAAGAGATTAGAATTAGTGGCTTCCTTTGTGCCACAGGGAGCCATTTTGCTAGATGTGGGAAGTGACCATGCTTATCTGCCTATCGAGTTAGTCGAAAGAGGCCAAATCAAAAGTGCCATTGCAGGTGAAGTTGTGGAGGGACCTTATCAGTCTGCTGTCAAAAATGTTGAGGCCCACGGCTTGGAAGAAAAAATCCAAGTCCGTTTAGCCAATGGTTTGGCAGCTTTTGAAGAGGCAGACCAAGTGTCTGTCATTACCATTGCTGGTATGGGCGGTCGTTTGATTGCTAGAATTTTAGAAGAGGGCTTGGACAAGTTAGCTAATGTAGAACGTTTGATTCTCCAACCCAATAATCGTGAAGACGATTTGCGTATCTGGCTACAAGAGAACGGATTTCAGATTGTAGCTGAAAGCATTCTAGAAGAAGCTGGTAAGTTTTACGAGATTTTGGTGGTGGAAGCTGGACAAATGAGGCTATCAGCCAGTGATGTTCGCTTTGGTCCCTTCTTGTCCAAAGAAATCAGCCCAGTCTTTGTCCAAAAATGGCAAAAAGAAGCAGCTAAGCTAGAATTTGCCCTTAACCAAATTCCAGAAAAAAATCTGGAGGAACGTCAAGTTCTTGTAGATAAAATTCAAGCCATCAAGGAGGTGCCCCATGTTAGCAAGTGAAGTGATTAACGCGTATGAAGCCTTTTGCCCTCAGGAATTTTCAATGGAGGGAGACAGTCGTGGTCTGCAAATTGGCACTTTAGACAAGGATATCCAAAGGGTCATGGTAGCTCTGGATATTCGTGAAGAAACGGTGGCTGAAGCCATTGAAAAGGGTGTGGACTTGATTATTGTCAAGCACGCGCCGATTTTCCGTCCCATCAAGGATTTGGTAGCTAGCCGTCCGCAAAATCAGATTTACATTGATCTCATCAAGCATGACATTGCAGTTTATGTCAGCCATACCAATATTGACATCGTTGAAAATGGCCTTAATGACTGGTTCTGTCAGATGCTAGGTATCGAGGAAACGACTTATCTGCAGGAAACAGGCCCTGAACGTGGGATTGGACGTATTGGACGTATTGGAAATATTCAGCCTCAGACCTTTGGAGAATTAGCCCAACATGTCAAGAAAGTCTTTGGTTTAGATAGTCTTCGATTGGTGCATTATCAAGAGACTGATATACAGAAGCCTATTTCAAGAGTGGCCATCTGTGGTGGGAGCGGGCAGTCTTTCTATAAGGATGCTTTAGCTAAAGGAGCGGATGTCTATATCACTGGTGATATTTACTACCACACTGCTCAGGATATGTTGTCTGATGGCTTGTTGGCATTGGACCCAGGTCACTATATTGAAGTGCTTTTTGTGGAAAAAATCGCAGCACTCCTTAGTCAATGGAAAGAGGAAAAAGACTGGGATATTGATATTTTGCCTAGTGAAGCATCGACCAATCCTTTCCACCATATCTAGTTAGAAAGTGAAAACAATGAAAAAAGTTGCTATTATCGGAGCAGGAATTGTGGGAGCAACAGCTGCCTACTACCTCTCGAAAGAAAGTGACATAGAGGTGACCGTCTTTGACCATGGACAAGGTCAGGCTACCAAGGCCGCAGCAGGAATTATCAGTCCTTGGTTTTCCAAACGCCGTAATAAAGCCTGGTACAAGATGGCGCGCTTGGGGGCTGACTTTTATGTGGATTTATTAGCTGATTTAGAGAAGTCAGGGCAAGAAACCGACTTTTACCAGCGTTCGGGAGTCTTTCTCCTGAAAAAGGATGAAACTAAGTTGGAAGAACTCTATCAACTAGCCCTCCAGCGTAGAGAAGAATCTCCTTTGATAGGGCAATTAGCCATTCTGGACTCAGCATTAGCTAATGAATTATTCCCTGGTTTGCAGGGATTTGACCACCTGCTCTATGCTTCTGGTGGAGCGAGAGTAGATGGTCAACTCTTAGTGACTCGTTTGCTAGAAGCTAGTCAGGTCAAGCTGGTCAAAGAAAAAGTGACTCTGACACCTTTAGCATCAGGTTACCAGATTGGCGAAGAGGTGTTTGATCAGGTTATTTTGGCGACGGGAGCTTGGTTGGGACACTTGTTAGAGCCTTTAGGTTATGAAGTAGATGTTCGTCCCCAAAAGGGGCAACTCCGAGATTATCAACTTGCCCAAGACATGGAAGCTTATCCTGTGGTTATGCCAGAAGGGGAGTGGGATTTGATTCCTTTTGCAGGTGGGAAATTGTCCCTAGGCGCTACTCATGAAAATGACATGGGATTTGATTTGACGGTAGATGAAACCTTACTCCAACAAATGGAGGGGGCAGCCTTGCCTCACTATCCAGTTTTAGCTAGAGCGACTTCAAGAGCTGAGCGTGTGGGAATCCGTGCCTATACTAGTGATTTCTCACCTTTCTTTGGGCAGGTGCCAGAATTAGCAGGTATCTATGCAGCCAGTGGACTAGGTTCCTCAGGCCTCACAACGGGTCCTATCATTGGTTACCACCTAGCCCAACTTATCCAAGGCGGGGAATTGACCTTGGACCCTCTAAACTATCCAATTGAAAACTATGTCAAACGAGTAAAAAGCGAATAAGACTCAATGAAAATCAAAGAACAAACTAGGAAACTAGCCGCGGGCTGATTAAAGCACTGCTTTGAGGTTGTGGATAGAACTGACGAAGTCAGTAACCATACCCATGGCAAGGCGACGTTGACGTGGTTTGAAGAGATTTTCGAAGAGTATAAGCATTTTACTGAAATTTTATCCTACCCTCTAGGATGGTAAATGACATTCCCTATCAAAAATGGTAAAATAAGAAAAAATAATCCGAGAATCGAGGAAAGAAGATGCAAGAAAAGATTTTAGTAACGGGTGGAGCAGGTTTTATCGGAACCCACACAGTTATTGAGTTAATCCAAGCAGGTCATCAGGTTGTTGTGGTGGATAACCTTGTTAATAGTAACAGAAAAAGTTTAGAAGTTGTTGAGAGAATTACAGGAGTTGAAGTGCCTTTCTATGAGGCAGATATCCGTGATACAGATACTCTTCGTGACATTTTCAAACAAGAAGAACCAACAGGGGTCATTCACTTTGCTGGCTTGAAGGCTGTAGGTGAATCTACCCGTATTCCTCTTGCCTACTATGACAATAATATCGCTGGAACTGTTAGTCTTTTGAAGGTCATGGAAGAAGCCAACTGTAAAAACATTATTTTCAGTTCTTCTGCGACAGTTTACGGAGATCCTCATACAGTGCCAATCTTGGAAGATTTCCCACTTTCAGTGACCAATCCATACGGTCGTACTAAGCTTATGCTAGAGGAAATTTTGACGGATATTTATAAGGCGGACTCAGAATGGAATGTGGTCTTGCTTCGTTACTTCAACCCAATCGGAGCCCATGATAGTGGTGATTTAGGAGAAAATCCAAATGGTATTCCAAACAATCTCTTGCCATATGTGACTCAAGTAGCCGTTGGGAAATTAGAGCAAGTGCAAGTGTTTGGAGACGATTACGATACGGAAGACGGAACTGGTGTTCGTGACTATATCCACGTTGTCGATTTGGCTAAAGGTCACGTCGCAGCTCTGAAAAAAATCCAAAAAGGTTCAGGCCTAAACGTTTATAACCTTGGCACAGGTAAAGGCTACTCAGTTCTTGAAATTATCCAAAATATGGAAAAAGCAGTGGGACGCCCAATTCCTTACCGCATCGTAGACCGTCGCCCAGGGGATATCGCAGCCTGCTATTCAGATCCTGCAAAAGCCAAAGCAGAACTGGGTTGGGAAGCAGAATTAGACATCACCCAAATGTGTGAAGATGCATGGCGTTGGCAAAGCAAGCATCCAAATGGATTTGAAGACTAAGATGGTGATGTCAATCATTGTCCCCTGTTTAAACGAAGAGGAAGTACTTCCTCTTTTTTATCAGGCTTTGGAAGCTTTACTTCCAGATTTGAAAACAGAAATCGAGTATGTCTTTGTCGACGATGGATCAAGTGATGGGACTTTGGAACTCTTAAAGACCTATCGGGAGCAAAATCCGGCAGTTCATTATATTTCTTTCTCGCGAAATTTTGGCAAAGAAGCAGCTCTGTATGCAGGCTTACAATATGCGACAGGAGATTTGGTGGTGGTAATGGATGCAGACCTCCAAGATCCTCCTAGTATGTTGCTAGAGATGAAAAATTTACTAGACCAAAATGCAGACTTGGACTGTGTTGGGACACGGAGAATTAGTCGAGAGGGGGAACCCTTCTTTCGCAGTTTCTGTGCTAATCTCTTTTATCGTCTTATGCAAAAAATCAGTCCAGTAGCCCTGCCGTCAGGTGTTCGTGATTTTCGCATGATGAGAAGATCTGTAGTGGATGCCATTTTAAGCTTGACTGAGTCCAATCGTTTTTCGAAGGGACTCTTTACCTGGGTCGGCTTTAAAACCTACTATCTGGACTATCCAAATGTCGAAAGGAAGGCTGGCAAGACCAGTTGGAGTTTTAGACAACTCTTTTTCTACTCTATTGAAGGGATTGTTAACTTTTCAGATTTTCCCTTGATTATCGCCTTTGTGGCAGGTCTCCTATCTTGTTTTATTTCTTTGCTTATGACCTTTTTTGTTGTGGTTCGGACTCTCATTTTGGGCAATCCGACATCAGGTTGGACCTCTCTGATGGCTGTTATTCTCTTTCTCGGAGGGATTCAACTCTTGACCATTGGGATTCTCGGCAAGTATATTAGTAAGATTTATCTAGAGACTAAAAAAAGACCACTTTATCTCGTCAAAGAAAAAAGTGACCTTCCTGATTTTACAGAAAAAAATAAAGAGAAAAGACTATAATTTTGCATGGAAATATGCTAAACTAGAAGGAGTGGAACGTTCTTGTCGATATTAGAGTTAATCTTTAATCAAGGCACGTGTCGGACAGTTTCTAACAGCTTCTACGACGTCCTGGCTAGGAGAGATTTCTTTTTCTAGTTGGTCAGGGTCATCGTAAAAACGCACGATTCCATTATCGTGGTAATCAAATAATTCAGAATAAGTTTGGCAAAGACCACAGGCAATGCAGCGTTCAGGTATAAGTGTGATTTTCATATTTATATTGTAATAAGAAAAGTAAAAAAAAACAAGGAGTAAGGTATGGCAAAAGAACCGTGGCAAGAAGATATTTATGAGAATCAGGAAGAAACAAGATCAGAACGTCGTAAGAGAGAACAAGGTGGAGGAGTGCTGGCTAATCGTATCTTGACTATTTTAGCAAGTATTTTCTTTGTGATTGTAGTCGTGATGATTATTGTTCTGATTTATCTTTCATCGGGTGGGAGTAATCGCACGGCAGCCTTGAAAGATTTTCACGATTCAGATACAAAAGTAGAGCAAGTTTCTTCTACTTCTAGTAGTTCAGAGCAGGCATCTTCTAGTTCAGAGGAGAAGGCAGAAGAGTCATCTAGTAGCTCAGAACATCCAACTGATCCAGAAGGAACTACAAAAGTCTTAGCTGGAGAAGGAGAAGCAGCCATTGCCGCTCGTGCAGGAATCTCGATTGCTCAGTTAGAGGCTTTGAATCCTGGGCATATGGCTACAGGATCTTGGTTTGCTAATCCAGGTGATGTTGTCAAAATCAAATAGGAGTTGATATGAAAACAATTCAAATTGCTATTGACGGTCCTGCTTCAAGTGGCAAGAGTACGGTCGCAAAGATTATTGCCAAGGATTTTGGATTCACCTACCTAGATACAGGTGCTATGTATCGTGCAGCGACCTACATGGCTCTCAGGAACCAATTAGGAGTTGAACAAGTTGAAGAACTCTTAGACTTATTGGACCAGCATCCAATTAGTTTTGGGCGTTCAGAAACTGGGGAACAGCTTGTCTTTGTAGGAGATGTGGATATTACCCATCCTATCCGTGAAAATGAAGTGACCAATCACGTTTCTGCTATTGCGGCGATTCCTGAAGTTCGTGAGAAACTAGTTTCTCTCCAACAAGAGATTGCCCAGCAAGGTGGGATTGTCATGGACGGTCGCGATATTGGGACTGTTGTATTGCCACAAGCAGAATTGAAAATTTTCCTAGTAGCTTCGGTAGATGAAAGAGCAGAGCGTCGTTACAAGGAAAATATTGCCAAGGGAATTGAAACAGACCTTGAAACCCTAAAAGAGGAAATTGCTGCGCGTGACTACAAGGATAGTCATCGTGAGACTTCGCCTCTCAAACAAGCAGAGGACGCTGTCTACCTTGATACAACTGGCTTGAACATTCAAGAAGTAGTTGAAAAAATCAAAGCAGAAGCTAAAAAAAGAATGTAGATGTAGAAAAGCCGATAGATTGATATCGGTTTTTTCTAAATTTGTCAAAATGCTGATTTTAGGGTATAATAGTTGCTGTTCGAGAAATTTTGATTTTCAAAGAATAGTGAATGATGATAAGGAGAAACCATGAACAACCTACCAAATTGCCCAAAATGTAACTCAGAGTATGTCTACGAAGACGGTGCCCTACTGGTTTGCCCAGAGTGTGCTTATGAGTGGAATCCTGCTGAAGTTGCAGATGTAGAAGAGGGCCTTGTTGCTATCGATGCCAACGGAAATAAATTGGCTGACGGTGATACAGTAACTCTCATCAAGGACTTAAAAGTAAAAGGTGCGCCAAAAGATTTGAAACAAGGGACGCGCGTGAAAAATATCCGCATCGTAGAAGGCGACCACAATATCGACTGTAAAATTGATGGCTTTGGTGCCATGAAACTCAAATCAGAGTTTGTGAAGAAAATTTAAACATGTCAAAGCACTACAAACTTGTATTTTATAGCCGTATCTTCTTGTTTCTAGCGGCTTTTACGGGAGTTTATCTTGAAATCGCCAAGCATGGTGGATTTGGGATGCTTCTCTATTATACGGTTCTGTCAAATCTGTTAGTAGCGATTTTTACGCTCTATCTCCTAAAGATTATGAGCCGTTTAGGTGAAAACTGGCAAAGACCCAGTCTCTTGCGCTTAAAAGGTGGGGTCACCATGAGTATCATGATTACCTGTGTGATTTACCATTTCCTCCTGGCGCCTATTGCGACTAATTTCTATACTCTAGAAAATTTCCTTTGCCACTATATCGTTCCCCTCTGGTTTTTAGCAGATACCCTCTTTTTTGACAAACAGGGTCAATACAAAATCTGGGATCCAGTTGTGTGGACAATTTTACCCTTACTTTATATGATTTTTGCTCTTTTTAATGGCTTGGTACTGAAACTTGATGTTCCTAATTCTAAGGTCAGTCCCTTCCCTTACTTCTTTTTGAATGTGAACAAGGGGTGGGATGTCGTGTTCAAGTGGTGTCTGATTATATTTGTTGCCTATATGGTGGCAGGATTTATCTTCTACTTTATCAAGCAAATAAAGAGAAAGTCATCCTAATACTCTTCGAGAATCTCTTCAAACCACGTCAGTTTCGCCTTGCCGTATATATGGTTACTGACTTCGTCAGTTTCATCTACAACCTCAAAGCAGTGCTTTGAGCAACCTGCGGCTAGCTTCCTAGTTTGCTCTTTGATTTTCATTGAGTATAAGACACAAGGGATTCATTTTCGAGTTTAAGAAGGAGTCTGTACACTAAAGAGGCTTCTTCTTTTCTTGCTTGTTTGATAACTATCAAAAAAGTAGAAGATTAAGAGAAATATAGAAAGAGATTTCATGAAACAATTTTTAGAACGGGCCAGTATTTTGGCTCTCTCCCTCGTTTTGATTACATCCTTTTCCATCTCGAGTGCTCTGCCAGCCATGTTTGACTATTATCAAGGCTATCCTAAGGAACAAATTGAGCTTTTGGCGAGCTTGCCATCCTTTGGAATTATGATCATGTTACTGCTAAATGGTTTTTTAGAAAAAATATTTTCTGAGCGCATACAGATTAGTTTGGGATTATTGATTTTATCACTGAGTGGAACGGCTCCCTTCTGGTATCAAGGTTATCCCTTTGTCTTTGGGACACGGATTCTTTTTGGTTTGGGTGTTGGGATGATCAATGCCAAGGCAATTTCTATTATCAGTGAACGCTATCAAGGAAAAACGCGAATTCAGATGCTAGGGTTACGTGGTTCTGCAGAGGTCGTTGGAGCTTCTCTCATTACCTTAGCAGTCGGCCAGTTGTTAGCTTTTGGTTGGACAGCTACCTTCCTAGCCTATAGTGCTGGATTTTTGGTGCTAACCCTTTATCTGCTCTTTGTCCCTTATGGAAAGGAAAAGAAAGAAGTCAAGAAAAAGGAGAAGGAAGCAAGTCGCTTAACTCGGGAAATGAAAGGCTTGATTTTTATCCTAGCTATTGAAGCAGCAGTTGTAGTTTGTACCAATACGGCTATTACCATCCGTATTCCAAGTTTGATGGTGGAAAGAGGACTTGGAGATGCCCAGTTATCTAGTTTTGTTCTTAGTGTCATGCAGTTGATTGGGATTGTGGCTGGTGTGAGTTTTTCTTTCTTGATTTCTATCTTTAAAGAGAAACTGCTCCTCTGGTCTGGTATTACCTTCGGCTTAGGGCAAATCGTGATTGCCCTGTCTCCATCCTTGTGGGTGGTAGTGGCAGGAAGCATTCTTGCTGGTTTTGCCTACAGTGTAGCCTTGACGACGGTCTTTCAACTTGTCTCTGAACGAATTCCAGCTAAACTCCTCAATCAAGCAACTTCATTTGCTGTATTAGGCTGTAGTTTCGGAGCCTTTACGACCCCATTTGTTCTAGGTGCAATTGGCTTACTAACTCACAATGGCATGTTGGTCTTTAGTATCTTAGGAGGGTGGTTGATTGTAACCTCTATCTTTGTCATGTACTTACTTCAAAAGAGAGCTTAGGATTGGTTTCCTAAGTTTTTCTTTTTGTGAATTTTGTACCCAGACAATATTTGTTTTAGAATCTTGTTTACAGATTATTTTCTTGATAAAATAGAAGTTATGACAAGATACAAAGCAACTATTTCCTATGACGGTTACGCCTTTGCTGGTTTTCAACGCCAGCCCCATGCGCGGAGCGTTCAGGAGGAAATTGAAAAAACCTTGACGAGACTCAATAAAGGGAACGCAATCACTGTTCACGGTGCTGGTAGGACTGATAGTGGGGTTCATGCTTTGGGACAGGTGATTCATTTTGACTTGCCCTATCAAATGGATGAGGAGAAGCTCCGTTTTGCTCTAGACACTCAGTCCCCTGAAGATATTGATGTGATTTCGATTGAGCTTGTGGCGGATGATTTTCATTGCCGTTATGCTAAGCATAGCAAGACCTATGAGTTTATTGTGGATAGAGGACGTCCCAAGAATCCTATATGCCGTCACTATGCCACTCACTTTCCCTACCCACTCGATGTGGAACGCATGCAGATTGCAATCAAAAAGTTAGAGGGAACCCATGATTTCACTGGTTTTACAGCCTCTGGGACTAGTGTAGAGGATAAGGTTCGCACCATCACAGAAGCTAGTTTAGCAGTTGATGAGACAGGTCAGTTTTTGACCTTTACCTTTTCAGGAAATGGTTTCTTGTATAAGCAGATTCGAAATATGGTGGGGACACTGCTCAAAATCGGAAATAATCGTATGCCAGTGGAGCAGATTGACCTCATCTTGGAGAAAAAGGACAGGCAGCTTGCAGGTCCCACTGCAGCACCAAATGGTTTGTATTTAAAGGAGATTCGTTATGAAGAATAATCGTATTTTAGCACTTTCTGGGAATGATATTTTTAGTGGTGGTGGCCTGTCAGCTGATTTGGCTACCTATACCTTGAACGGCTTGCATGGTTTTGTAGCAGTGACTTGTTTGACAGCCTTGACGGAAAAGGGCTTTGAAGTCTTTCCAACTGACGATACCATTTTTCAACATGAATTAGATAGCTTGCGTGATGTGGAGTTTGCAGGGATTAAGATTGGTCTTCTCCCTACTGTCAGTGTGGCTGAGAAGGCATTGGACTTTATCAAGCAACGCCAAGGAGTTCCTGTGGTATTGGACCCTGTCTTGGTCTGCAAGGAAACGCACGACGTAGCAGTTAGTGAACTCTGCCAAGAGTTGATTCGCTTTTTCCCTCATGTCAGTGTGATTACGCCTAATCTTCCTGAAGCAGAATTATTGGCTGGTCAGGAAATCAAAACCTTGGAAGACATGAAAGTTGCAGCGCAGAAATTGCATGAATTAGGAGCGCCAGCAGTCATTATCAAGGGAGGCAATCGCCTTAGTCAGGACAAGGCTGTAGATGTCTTTTATGACGGACAAACCTTTACAGTCCTAGAAAATCCTGTCATCCAAGGCCAAAATGCTGGTGCAGGTTGTACCTTTGCCTCAAGCATTGCCAGTCACTTGGTTAAAGGTGATGAACTTTTACCAGCAGTAGAAAGTTCTAAAGCTTTCGTTTATCGTGCCATTGCACAAGCAGATCAATATGGAGTAAGACAATATGAAGCAAACCAAAACAACTAAAATCGCCCTTGTATCCCTATTAACCGCCCTTTCTGTGGTTCTAGGTTATTTCTTAAAAATTCCAACACCGACAGGAATTCTAACTCTCTTAGATGCGGGTGTCTTCTTTACGGCATTCTACTTTGGTAGTCGTGAAGGGGCTGTAGTCGGAGGATTAGCAGGTTTCTTGATTGACCTCTTATCAGGCTATCCTCAGTGGATGTTCTTTAGCTTGGTCAACCATGGCTTGCAGGGATTTTTCGCAGGATTTAAAGGAAAAATTCAGTGGTTAGGCCTTATCTTAGCAACGATTACCATGGTAGGGGGTTACGCCTTGGGTTCTACATTGATGAATGGCTGGGCTGCAGCTTTACCAGAAATTTTACCAAATTTCATGCAAAATATCGTGGGAATGGTTGTAGGGTTTGTGCTTAGTCAGAGTATTAAGAAAATTAAGTAAAGCGGCTGGAGAAAAGTTTTAAAAATCAGAAAAACGCATAGTATCAGGTGTTGAAAAACCTTAATACTATGCGTTTTATTGTGGGAAGATTTTCAAAGAATATTAATCAAAATAAAGCAAGTCTTTGCTGGTGCTTGTAAAGAGGTCAAAGCCATCCTTGGTAACAACACCGCAGTCTTCGATACGGACACCGACTTTACCAGGGATATAGATACCTGGTTCAACAGAGAAGCACATGCCTTCTTCGATAATCATGTCGTTTCCTTCCATGATAGATGGGAATTCGTGGACATCCATACCGATACCGTGACCAAGACGGTGGTTGAAGTACTCACCGTAACCAGCTTTTTCGATGACCTCACGGGCAGCGCGGTCCACTTCATGGGCAGTCACACCCGGCTTGATAAAGTCAAGAGCAGCTTGTTGGGCTTCAAGAGTCAAGTTATAAATGTCTTTCTTGAATTGGTCTGGTTTACCAACAGCGACTGTACGAGTCATATCTGAAGCATAGCCGTTGACGAGAACACCAAGGTCAAAGAGGAGAAGGGCGTCATTTTCAACCTTGTTTGCTGCTGGAATACCGTGTGGATTTGCAGCATTATCACCAGTCAAGACCATGGTATCAAAACTCATTTCATAACCTTCACGTTTCATGGCAAAGTCGATTTGGGCGATGATATCTGTCTCTGTCTTATCAAGAGAAATATTATCAAAACCAACTTTTACAGCTTTATCAGCATAGAGACCTGCAACCATCATTTTTTGCACTTCGTCAGCTGATTTGATGAGGCGCATGCGTTGGATACGAGGAGTGAGGTTTTCAAACTCAGCAGTTTCAAAAACGGTTTTTAAACCATGATATTTTGTCAAGATGAGATTGTCAAACTCAACAGCGACACGTTTGAAGTCAAGTTGTGGAAGAGCATGTTTCATTTTTTGCCATGGATTTTCAGAATCCACATAGCCCACAACTGGGAAGGAAACAGTACTAGTAGCACGCTCAACTTCAAGGGCTGGGACAAAGAGGAGGGGTTCTTGATCCGCTAGGACAAAAAGGAACATTTGGCGTTCATGGGGATCACTGTAAAAGCCAGTGAGGTAATTAATTGTGACGGGGTCAGATACGACAGCGACGTCTAGTTTTTCTGATTCAAGATATGTTACGATTTGTTGTAATTTAGACATATGCTACCTTCTTTCTACCCCTCTATTTTGGCAAAAAAAGTGAGAAAATGCAAGGGAGAAGGGTAAAAGAACAGACAAAAAGAACTCCGACAAGATGTGGAGTTCTTTGATATCATTTTACTTTGTTTAAGAAAAGTCTGCCTTGCTTTTGACGTCGCTGTATTCTTCAGCGATTTCTTGGCTGAGAATGTCCTCATAAGCAGGGAGTTGAATGTCCTGACCATATTTCTTCTTGAGGGCGGTAGTGACTAGGCGATAAGCTAGATTTGCATTACGAGAGAGGATAGGCCCGTGGAAGTAGGAACCAAAGACATTCTTATAATGAACCCCTTCGCCGACTTTTTCTTCGTTATTTCCATTGCCATAGACAACCTGTCCCAGCGGTTTTTGGTCATCTGAGAGGAAGGTACGGCCCTGATGATTTTCAAAACCATAGTAGGTTTCATCGAAATCTTCATTGTGAATCTTGATGTCACCGATAAAACGGTTATTGGTCTGGTTGAGCGTGTAGTGGCCCATGACACCGAGTCCTTCGATGCGTTTTCCTGAAGCTTCAACATAATATTGCCCTAATAGTTGGAAACCACCACAGATAGCCAGAATCACACCGTCGTTTTGGATGTAGTTGTCAATGCTCTCTTTTTTAGCAGGTAGGTCGTCTGCAATGATACTCTGTTCAAAGTCTTGACCCCCACCGAAAAAGGCGATGTCGTAGTGATTTTCGTCAAAGTCATCATGGAGAGAAACGATATCAACGGTCACATGGGCTCCCAGCTTTTCAGCCACATACTTGAGCATGAGAATGTTTCCATTGTCCCCATAGGTATTCATGAGATTTCCGTAGAGGTGGGCAATGTTGAGCTGATAGGGGTAATTGCCATCTTTTGAGGAAAGTGAAGTATAAACCATTAGTTCATCTCCTTTCTAACAATCTGACGACTAGCCAGCAGTTCGCGGAATTCAAGCATAGCAGTATAAGTTGCCAGAATATAAGCATGCTTGCAGTCTTGGTTTTCAATGGTCTTAAGAACTTGTTCCAGACTACTTATTTCAGTGATTTTCTCAGCTGGATAGCCTGTCACTCGGAGACGACGTGCAATTTCAGAATGGCGAACACCGCCAGCGTTGATTTCAGGGATGTCCATGTCAGTGATTTGTTCAAAATCAGCATCCCAGATCCAGCTTGTATCAATTCCGTCTGCATAGTTAGCGTTAAGGAGGACAGATAGGCTAAATGGATAAGGAGCTAGTTTAATCATCTCAATAGCTTGGGTTGCACCGACTGGATTTTTAATCAAGACGAGGGTACATTCCTTGTCACCGATATGGAAGGTTTCTTGGCGTCCAAAGACAGCACGGCTCTTATCAAATCCCTGCTTGATGAGTTGGGAATCGGCACCGAGGAAACGGGCGATAGCAACCGCAGCTAGGGCGTTGTAGATATTGTAGAGACCACCGATTTGAATACCGTATTCTTGTCCGTCAATGACAAAGCGAGAGCGATTGTTGGTTAACTCAACCAGTTCTGTCAAGCGATAGTCGAGATTAGGACGTTTACATCCGCAACTTTCACAGATATAGGCACCCAAGTTTGCATAGGTATTATGCTCATATTTGAGGATGCCTTGGCAGTCAGGACAGAGGATTCCTTCGGTATTGTAGTGAGCTTCT
The DNA here is from genome assembly GCA_905221245.1 of bacterium. GTDB lineage: Bacteria > Bacillota > Bacilli > Lactobacillales > Streptococcaceae > Streptococcus. Next base: position 31,229 of record CAJNCK010000004.1, on the reverse strand, counting down.
CGAGCGGGTCCTTTTTCTAAGTCAAACCCAAAATACTGCACATGATTTGGAATATCCGGTTTGTAGAAAAGTGGACTGTCTCCATTAAGGAGAACAGTGGCAGTAGGTACCTTACGAATAGCATCCAAAATCATCTTGTAAGTTGTGTAAATTTCACCATAGCGGTCCATCTGGTCACGGAAGATATTCGTGATGACAAAAAGGCTTGGCTGGATATAGTCACAGATACGAGATAGACTGGCTTCATCGATTTCTAATACTGCAATGTTTTTTCCGGTTTTAGAAGATTTGGCAGTCAGGAAAGTTGTTGCAATCCCTGTGATCATGTTGGCACCGCTTGGGTTGGTCAGAACTTGACCATAAACCTCTTTTAAAATGCCGACAGTCAGGGCAGTTGTCAAGGTTTTTCCATTGGTTCCAGTGACCACGACAATCTCGTAGTTCTTAGCTAGGTTTTGTAAAATATCTTTATCAAATTGAAGGGCAAGTTTTCCTGGAAGCGTACTCCCTCGGCCAAGACGGCTTAAAATGAAGTGGGAAGAACGCCCAGCAAGAAGGCCCAAAGTAGTTTTTAATTTCATGTTTCTATTATATCATAAAAGAGGGAAAAGACAGATTTGAGGTTCCACAGAAGTAAAAACAGCCCGAAGAGGGCTGTTCGATACGATTAAATCTCAACTTAAATCGCAAACAAGTCATTCAAGTTCTCAGCCAAGGTTGGGTGAGTAAAGATTTGTTTTGTGAAGTAAGTGTAAGGAATCTTGTTGTCCATAGCAACAGTGATGATGTTGATGATTTCTTGAGAACCTTCTGAGAAGATGCTTGCTCCAAGAATTTCTTTTGTTTCAGTATTAACCACAGCTTTGAAAGCTCCACGAAGGTCTCCATTTACGTGCCCACGAGGCATGGCTGCAACAGGGATTTCTTTCACTGCGTATGGAAGTTTCAAATCAGCTGCTTGGCTTTCAGTCAAACCGACTTGTGAAAGTGCAGGTGTGATGAACATAGTATTTGGTACATTGAGACGGTCTTCAAGTGTGTAGCTGCCATCTCCAGCAAGGTAGCTGTAAACAACACGGAAGTCATCAAGTGAAATGTAAGTAAATTGAAGGCCACCGTTGACATCTCCAACTGCAAAGACACCAGGAACGTTTGTTTGACAATGTTTGTCTACTTTAATAGCACCACGTTCAGTTAGTTCAATATCTGTATTTTCAAGTTGAAGTGGTTCTACATTTGGTTTACGTCCAGTTGCGTAGAGAAGGGCATCGAAACGGTAAGTTTCATTTTCAGTTACGACAAGCACTTGGTCACCGTCATTTTTAATTTCAGTAGTACGGATATTTTGAAGCAATTCAATACCGTCTTCTTCCATGTATTGTTTAGCAAGAGCTGCGATGGAAGGTTCTGCACGAGGAAGGAAAGTATCCAAGGCATCTAGGACTGTAACCTTGCTTCCTAGTTTATTGTAAAGACCAGCAAATTCAAGACCGATATTTCCACCACCAAGGACTCCAAGTTTTTCAGGCAATTTGTCCAAGTTTTGAATACCTGTTGAGTCAAAGACGTTTTTGCTTGTAGCAAGTCCAGGGATTGGCAAGACGTTTGAAACAGCACCGGTGTTGATGACGATTGTTTCAGCAGTCAGTTCTTTCTTTTCATCACCAGCTTGGATTTCGATGACTTTATTTGAAAGGAAGTGAGCTTCCGCATCAAAGATATCGACACCTGTACCAGCAACAGTCGCATAGTTTTTACCGTTGAGGCGACCAGTGATAGTGTTTTTGGTAGCAATAACTTCTTCAAAAGACAAGTCTTTCTCAGCAGCAACTAGCAAAGTCTTAGTTGGGATACATCCGATGTTGATACAAGTTCCACCGTACATAGCTTTGCTACGTTCAACGAGGGCAACTTTTTTGCCAGCCGAAGCAAATTTACCAGCTAGTGTTTTACCAGCTTTACCAAATCCGATAACGATTAAATCATAAGTTAACATTTAGAGTTCCTCCTATTCGATTTTCATTCTAGCACAAGAAAAAAACTTTTGCACAATTCTGCTACGCTTTAAAAAAGTTTATGAAATAGTGGAAATTTCATCCTTATTTTCTCTGAAAAATCGCTTACATGAGTTTATCGATGGATTGGGCTATCTTTTGCTCTGTTCTTGTGTTATACTAGATAGGTTGCAAAGAAAACAGTACTTTTCTTTTGTGGAAAAGAAGCAACACGATTTTATATCCAGTATATGAAAATACGTCATAAAAAGAAAAGTATAAACTAAGCCCTATAGGGTGGCTTCGCACCACCTTTAGAAAGAAGAATATCGTGAAATTTAATGAATTAAACTTGTCTGCTGATTTGCTAGCAGAGATTGAAAAAGCTGGTTTTGTAGAAGCCAGTCCGATCCAAGAACAAACTATTCCATTGGCTCTTGAAGGTAAGGACGTTATCGGTCAAGCTCAGACTGGTACAGGAAAAACTGCAGCCTTTGGCTTGCCTACCCTTGAAAAAATCCGTACAGAAGAAGCGACTATCCAAGCCTTGGTAATCGCTCCAACTCGTGAACTAGCTGTCCAAAGTCAAGAAGAACTCTTCCGCTTTGGTCGTAGTAAGGGAGTCAAAGTCCGTTCAGTATATGGGGGATCAAGCATTGAAAAACAAATTAAGGCTCTTAAATCTGGTGCCCATATCGTGGTGGGAACTCCAGGTCGTCTCTTGGACTTGATTAAACGCAAGGCCTTGAAATTACAAGATATTGAAACTCTTATCCTTGACGAAGCGGATGAAATGCTTAACATGGGCTTCCTTGAAGATATTGAAGCTATCATTTCTCGTGTCCCTGAAAGTCGTCAAACCTTACTTTTCTCAGCAACTATGCCAGATGCTATCAAACGTATCGGTGTTCAGTTTATGAAAGAACCTGAGCATGTGAAGATTGCGGCTAAGGAATTGACAACAGAATTGGTTGACCAATACTATATCCGAGTTAAAGAGCAAGAAAAATTTGATACCATGACTCGTCTTATGGATGTGGAACAGCCTGAGCTTGCTATCGTATTTGGTCGTACAAAACGCCGTGTAGATGAATTGACTCGTGGTCTTAAAATCCGTGGCTTCCGTGCAGAAGGAATTCATGGAGACCTAGACCAAAACAAACGTCTTCGTGTCCTTCGTGACTTTAAAAATGGTAATCTTGATGTTTTGGTTGCGACAGACGTTGCAGCGCGAGGGTTGGATATTTCAGGTGTGACCCATGTCTATAACTACGATATTCCACAAGATCCTGAAAGTTATGTTCACCGTATCGGTCGTACAGGTCGTGCTGGTAAGTCAGGTCAGTCTATTACTTTCGTTTCACCAAATGAAATGGGCTACCTCCAAATTATTGAAAACTTGACTAAGAAACGTATGAAAGGCCTCAAACCTGCAAGTGCAGAAGAAGCCTTCCAAGCTAAAAAACATGTAGCTCTCAAGAAAATTGAACGTGATTTTGCAGATGAGACTATCCGTGCCAACTTTGAGAAATTTGGTAAGGATGCTCGTAAGCTAGCTACCGAATTTACTCCAGAAGAATTGGCAATGTATATCTTGAGTCTGACTGTTCAAGACCCAGATAGTCTTCCTGAAGTGGAGATTGCACGTGAAAAACCACTACCATTTAAACCATCAGGTAATGGTTTTGGTGCTAAAGCCCAGGGAGGTCGTGGAGGCCGTCGTGGGGACGACCGTCGAGACCGTGATCGCCGTGGCAATGGTCGTCGTGATGAGTTCAAAAAAGGAAGTCGTGGCAACGATCGTTTTGATAAGGAAAAACGTTACCGTAAGGATAATAAAAAACCACGCAATACTTCAAGTGAAAAGAAAACAGGCTTTGTGATTCGTAACAAGGGCGATAAATAGAAAAAAGCGATTCAAAATGAATCGCTTTTTTATATAAGGAGACCGAATGGAAAAAGAAAGATAGATAAAATAGTTATATTATCTTCTTGTAATATTATAATACACAAAAATAGGAGGATTGTCAATAGAAAAGAAGCAATTTAATTAAAAATATTCTTGTTTTTTCAAATTGCAATTAAATAAGCAATTTTCAGATAATAATTGAAAATTAAAGGTCTTTATGTTATAATGGAAGCGATTAAATGCGAGGTGAAAAATGGCACATTTATTAGAAAAAACTAGAAAAATTACTTCTATCCTGAAGCGCTCGGAGGAGCAGTTACAGGAAGAACTTCCTTATAATGCGATTACCCGTCAATTGGCAGATATTATTGACTGTAACGCCTGTATTGTCAATAGCAAGGGACGTCTCCTTGGCTATTTTATGCGTTACAAAACCAATACAGATCGTGTAGAGCAATTCTTCCAAACTAAAATTTTCCCGGATGACTATATTCAAGGTGCGAACATGATCTACGATACAGAAGCCAATCTGACAGTTGATCATGATTTGAGTATTTTCCCTGTGGAAAGTCGTGCCGACTTTCCAGATGGTTTGACGACCATTGCACCGATTCATGTATCAGGGATTCGCCTTGGTTCTTTGATTATTTGGCGCAATGACAAAGAATTTGATGACGAGGACTTGATTCTTGTTGAGATTGCGAGTACCGTTGTTGGGATTCAACTTCTCAACTTCCAGCGTGAAGAAGATGAGAAAAATATCCGTCGCCGTACTGCTGTTACCATGGCGGTTAATACCCTTTCTTACTCCGAACTCCGTGCTGTTTCAGCAATTTTAGGGGAATTAAATGGAAATGAAGGGCAGTTGACTGCGTCTGTAATTGCAGACCGCATCGGAATCACCCGTTCTGTGATTGTCAATGCCCTTCGTAAACTTGAATCTGCAGGAATTATTGAAAGTCGCTCACTTGGAATGAAGGGAACCTATCTTAAGGTCTTGATTTCAGATATTTTTGAAGAAGTGAAGAAAAGAGATTACTAATGACTAAGGCTTTAATTTCGATTGACTATACAGAAGATTTTGTTGCAGATAGTGGAAAATTGACAGCAGGTGCTCCAGCTCAGGCTATTTCGGAAGCTATTAGCAAGGTGACTCGATTAGCTTTTGAACGCGGAGATTATATCTTCTTTACCATCGATGCTCACGAAGAAAACGATTGTTTCCATCCAGAAAGCAAGCTATTTCCTCCTCATAATTTGATTGGGACTAGTGGACGGAATTTATATGGAGATTTGGGGGAGTTTTATCAAGAGCATGGTTCAGACAGTCGTGTCTTTTGGATGGATAAACGCCATTACTCTGCTTTTTCAGGGACTGACCTGGATATCCGTTTGAGAGAGCGTCGAATTTCTACCGTTATCTTAACGGGTGTCTTGACGGATATCTGTGTCCTGCATACAGCTATAGATGCCTATAATCTAGGATATGACATCGAGATTGTTAAACCAGCTGTTGCTTCCATCTGGCCTGAAAATCATCAATTTGCCCTAGATCATTTCAAAAATACACTCGGAGCTAAGTTAGTAGATGAAAATCTAAATGAAATTTCAGAGTAATTTGGTTGATGAAATGAAAAAAATTGAAAAAAGTGTTGACAAGCATCCTAAAAGTTGATATACTAGTAAAGTAATCGACGCGGGGATGGCGGAATTGGCAGACGCGCAGGACTAAGGATCCTGTGACCGCTTTAGGTCGTGAGGGTTCAAGTCCCTCTCTCCGCATAGGATAAGAGTTAGCTTAGGCTAGCTCTTTTTTCATCTAATTAAAGTAGAGCAAAAAAATTTTTGCTCTTTTTTTGTATTTCATAAACATTTCATATTTGGATTTTATAATAGTCTTACAAATATGGAGGTGACAAATGAATCCAATCCAAAGAGCTTGGGCTTATGTCAGCAGAAAACGACTGAGAAGTTTTATTTTATTTCTGATTTTATTGGTCCTATTGGCTGGAATTTCAGCCTGTTTGACTCTGATGAAGTCCAATAAAACAGTTGAAACCAATCTTTACAAATCACTCAACACATCTTTTTCTATTAAGAAGATAGAAAATGGTCAGACATTCAAGTTGTCAGACCTAGCATCTGTAAGCAAGATTAAGGGACTGGAAAATGTTTCTCCTGAACTGGAGACGATTGCAAAACTAAAAGACAAGGAAGCGGTGAGTGGCGAGCAGAGCGTGAAGCGTGATGATTTGTCAGCTGCAGACAAAAACTTGGTTAGCTTAACAGCTCTTGAGGATTCATCTAAGGATGTGACCTTTACCAGCTCGGCTTTCAATCTAAAAGAAGGGCGACACCTTCAAAAAGGGGATTCCAAGAAAATTCTCATCCACGAAGAGTTGGCCAAGAAGAACGGTCTTTCCCTTCATGACAAGATTAGCTTGGATGCTGGACAGTCAGAATCTGGCAAAGGACAAACTGTCGAGTTTGAAATCGTCGGAATCTTCTCTGGTAAAAAACAAGAGAAATTTACAGGTTTGTCTTCTGACTTCAGTGAAAACCAAGTCTTTACAGACTATGAAAGTAGCCAAAGCCTTTTGGGTAATGGTGAATCTCTAGTCAGTGCAGCTCGCTTCTATGTAGAAAATCCTAAGGAAATGGACGGACTCATGAATCAGGTAGAAAACTTGGCCTTGGAGAATCAAGGTTACCAAGTCGAGAAGGAAAACAAGGCTTTTGAACAAATCAAAGACTCAGTTGCAACCTTCCAGACCTTTCTGACCATTTTTCTTTATGGGATGTTGATAGCAGGAGCAGGAGCCTTAATTCTGGTTTTGTCTCTCTGGCTGAGAGAAAGGGTCTACGAAGTGGGAATTTTACTGGCACTTGGAAAAGGCAAGAGCTCGATTTTCCTACAGTTCTGTTTAGAGGTAGTTTTGGTATCTCTCGGAGCTTTGCTTCCATCCTTTATCGCTGGAAATGCCATTACATCCTATCTGCTCCAAACTGTCCTAGCCAGTGGAGATCAGGCAAGCTTACAAGATACACTAGCCAAAGCAAGCAGTTTATCAACCAGCATCTTATCTTTTGCAGAATCCTATGTTTTTCTAGTTCTACTTAGTTGCTTATCTGTAGCCCTTTGTTTCCTATTCTTATTTAGAAAATCGCCGAAAGAAATTTTATCATATATTAGTTAAGAAGGAGAAATCATGACTTTATTACAATTACAAGATGTTACCTACCGTTATAAGAACACTGCTGAAGCAGTCCTATATCAGATCAATTATAATTTTGAACCCGGAAAATTTTACAGTATTATTGGGGAGTCAGGAGCAGGAAAATCCACTCTCTTGTCCCTACTGGCTGGTCTAGATAGTCCTGTTGAAGGTTCTATCCTTTTCCAAGGAGAGGACATTCGTAAGAAGGGCTATTCCTACCATCGCATGCACCATATTTCCCTGGTCTTTCAAAATTATAACTTGATAGATTATCTTTCTCCACTGGAAAATATCCGCTTGGTCAATAAAAAGGCAAGCAAGGATACACTGCTTGAGCTTGGTTTGGATGAAAGTCAGATTAAGCGGAATGTTCTCCAGTTATCAGGTGGTCAACAACAACGTGTTGCCATTGCTCGTAGTTTGGTATCAGAAGCTCCAGTTATTCTAGCTGATGAGCCAACAGGAAATCTGGACCCTAAAACTGCTGGAGATATTGTCGAACTGCTCAAATCACTTGCCCAGAAAACAGGTAAATGTGTCATCGTCGTAACTCACAGCAAAGAAGTGGCGCAAGCGTCAGATATTACACTTGAGTTGAAGGATAAGAAACTGACTGAAACTCGCAATACTACGAAATAATATGAGCTTTTTCAGTTATACTCTTTGAAAATCAAATTCAAACCACGTCAGCGTCGCCTTACCGTACTCAAGTACAGCTTACGGCTAGCTTCCTAGTTTGCTTTTTGATTTTCATTGAGTATTAGAACTATAAAATAGAACAACATCTAGAAAGGGAACCTATGTTACACAACGCATTTGCTTATGTTACAAGGAAGTTTTTCAAATCGATTGTCATCTTCCTGATTATTCTCCTCATGGCTAGCTTGAGTTTGGTTGGCTTGTCAATCAAGGGAGCTACTGCCAAGGCTTCTCAGGAGACCTTTAAAAATATCACCAACAGCTTCTCCATGCAAATCAATCGTCGCGTCAATCAAGGAACGCCACGTGGTGCTGGAAATATTAAGGGTGAAGATATCAAAAAAATCACCGAAAACAAGGCCATCGAGTCTTATGTGAAACGCATCAACGCTATCGGAGATTTGAATGGCTATGAACTCATCGAAACGCCAGAAACCAAGAAAAATCTGACTCCTGACCGTGCCAAACATTTTGGAAGTAGCTTAATGATTACAGGTGTCAATGACTCCTCTAAAGAAGACAAGTTTGTCTCTGGTTCTTATAAGCTGGTCGAAGGTGAGCACCTAACAAACGACGACAAGGACAAGATCCTCATGCACAAGGACTTGGCAGCCAAACACGGCTGGAAAGTAGGGGACAAGGTCAAACTAGACTCTAATATCTACGATGCAGACAATGAAAAAGGTGCCAAGGAAACAGTCGAAGTGACAATCAAGGGACTCTTTGATGGTCACAATAAGTCGGCAGTAACTTACTCACAAGAACTCTATGAAAATACAGCTATCACAGACATTCACACTGCTGCAAAACTTTATGGATACACAGAAGACACAGCTATTTATGGGGACGCAACCTTCTTTGTAACAGCAGACAAGAATTTGGATGATGTCATGAAAGAGTTGAATGGTATCAGTGGTATCAACTGGAAGAGCTACACACTGGTGAAGAGCTCATCTAACTACCCAGCTCTAGAGCAATCCATCTCTGGCATGTACAAGATGGCCAACCTCCTCTTCTGGGGTAGCTTGAGCTTCTCAGTTCTTCTCCTTGCCCTCTTGCTTAGCCTTTGGATTAACGCCCGTCGCAAGGAAGTTGGCATTCTCCTTTCTATCGGTCTTAAGCAGGCAAGTATCTTGGGGCAATTCATCACCGAATCTATCTTGATTGCCATTCCTGCTCTTGTTTCTGCTTATTTCCTAGCCAGCTACACAGCCCGTGCAATCGGAAATACTGTTCTTGCCAATGTAACTTCTGGTGTTGCCAAGCAAGCTAGCAAGGCTGCTCAGGCCTCTAACCTTGGTGGTGGTGCAGAAGTAGATGGCTTTAGTAAGACCTTGTCGAGCCTAGATATTTCCATTCAGACATCGGACTTTATCATCGTCTTTGTCCTAGCCTTGGTTCTAGTGGTTCTCGTTATGGCGCTTGCTTCAAGCAATCTCCTTAGAAAACAACCAAAAGAGCTTCTGCTGGATAGTGAATAACAAACTTGCTACCTATTCTCCCCTAAATGGGGTATAATATAGGTAGCATTTTTATCTGTTTTGTCTTGGTAAATCCTCTGTTTATCAGGATGAAAGCAAGTTGCTTTACAAGAAATTTAAAGGAATGTGAAACGTTTTTTCTATGAAAATTTTAATTGTAGAAGATGAAGAGATGATCCGTGAGGGGATCAGTGATTATTTGACGGATTGTGGCTATGAAACCATTGAGGCAGCGGACGGTCAGGAAGCTCTGGAGCAATTTTCTAGCTATGAGGTAGCCTTGGTTTTACTGGATATCCAGATGCCTAAGCTCAATGGTCTAGAAGTGCTAGCTGAGATCCGTAAAACCAGTCAGGTTCCTGTCCTGATGTTGACCGCCTTTCAGGATGAAGAATACAAGATGAGTGCTTTTGCTTCTCTGGCAGATGGCTATCTGGAAAAGCCTTTTTCTCTGTCCCTCTTAAAAGTAAGAGTAGACGCGATTTTCAAGCGCTATTATGATACAGGACGAATCTTCTCCTATAAAGATGCCAGGGTGGATTTTGATAGCTACAGTGCCAGCATAGCAGGAGAAGAAGTGGCTATCAATGCCAAAGAGTTGGAAATTCTGGACTATCTGGTGAAAAATGAAGGACGGGCCTTGACTCGGTCTCAGATAATCGATGCCGTCTGGAAGGCGACAGATGAGGTTCCCTTTGACCGTGTCATTGATGTTTATATCAAGGAACTGCGGAAAAAGCTAGACTTGGACTGTATCCTCACTGTGCGCAATGTTGGTTATAAATTGGAGCGAAAATGAAACGAACAGGTTTATTTACAAAGATATTTATCTATACCTTCTCGATTTTTAGTGTTCTGGTCATTTGCCTTCATTTAGCTATTTATTTTCTTTTTCCTTCGACTTATCTGAGCCACCGTCAGGAAACCATTGGTCAGAAGGCAACAGCCATTGCTCAGTCCCTAGAAGGGAAAGACAGGCAGAGTATAGAGCAAGTCTTAGACTTGTATTCTCAGACTAGTGATATCAAGGGGACCGTCAAGGGTGAGATGACCGAGGACAAGTTAGAAGTCAAGGACAGTCTTCCTCTGGACACAGACCGCCAGACCACCTCTCTCTTTATTGAGGAGCGGGAGGTGACAACGCAGGACGGTGGTACTATGACCCTGCAATTCCTAGCTTCCATGGACTTGCAAAAGGAAGCAGAGCAGATCAGTCTCCAATTTCTTCCCTATACCTTGCTGGCATCCTTTCTGATTTCCCTCTTGGTAGCCTACATCTATGCTCGGACTATTGTTGCCCCGATTTTGGAAATCAAGCGGGTGACCCGACGGATGATGGAACTAGATACCCAAGTGCGATTGCGAGTGGATTCTAGAGATGAGATTGGTGATCTCAAGGAACAAATCAATAGCCTTTACCAGCACCTTTTGACTGTTATTGCGGACTTGCATGACAAGAATGAAGCCATTCTCCAGCTGGAAAAGATGAAGGTCGAATTTTTGCGAGGGGCTTCTCATGAATTGAAAACACCACTGGCTAGTTTGAAAATCCTGATCGAAAACATGAAAGAAAATGTCGGTCGTTATAAGGATAGAGACCACTATCTAGGAGTTGCCTTGGGGATTGTGGATGAGCTCAATCACCACGTTCTCCAGATACTTTCCCTCTCTTCTGTGCAGGAATTGCGAGATGATAGGGAACAAATTGACTTATACCAGATGACGCAAAGTCTGCTTAAGGATTATACTTTACTAGCCAGGGATAGAGAACTCCAGATAGACAATAGCTTGACCCGTCAGCAGGCTTATCTAAACCCATCAGTTATGAAGTTAATCCTGTCTAACCTCATTAGCAATGCAATTAAGCACTCTGTTTCAGGTGGTTTAGTTCGCATTGGAGAAAGAGAAGGGGAGCTCTTTATCGAGAATAGCTGTAGCTCAGAGGAACAAGAAAAACTAGCCCAATCTTTTTCTGATAATGCTAGTCGCAAGGCCAAGGGGTCTGGGATGGGACTCTTTGTGGTCAAAAGTTTATTAGAACATGAAAAATTACCTTATCGTTTTGAGATGGAGGAGAATCGTTTAACCTTCTTTATAGCTTTTCCAAAAATTACCCAAGACTAGGGAGAGAAAGGGTTTACATAGAGGAAGCTAGAAGAAATTCAATCGAAACTGCGGGAAAAACTAGATTTTTTTGTCAAAAAGTGATAAAATGAACAATGTAAATGGGATGACCCATAAAAATATACAGGAGGCCTGATAAAATGGCAATCGTTTCAGCAGAAAAATTTGTCCAAGCAGCTCGTGACAACGGTTATGCAGTTGGTGGATTTAACACAAACAACCTTGAGTGGACTCAAGCTATCTTGCGCGCAGCAGAAGCTAAAAAAGCTCCAGTTTTGATCCAAACTTCAATGGGTGCTGCTAAATACATGGGTGGTTACAAAGTTGCTCGCAACTTGATCGCTAACCTTGTTGAATCAATGGGTATCACTGTACCAGTAGCTATCCACCTTGACCACGGTCACTACGAAGATGCACTTGAGTGTATCCGAGTTGGTTATACTTCAGTTATGTTTGATGGTTCACACCTTCCAGTTGAAGAAAACCTTGAAAAAGCTCGTAAAGTTGTAGAATTTGCTCATGCTAATGGTGTATCAGTGGAAGCTGAAGTTGGTACTATCGGTGGTGAAGAAGACGGAATCATCGGTGATGGTGAATTGGCTCCAATCGAAGACGCTAAAGCAATGGTTGAAACTGGTATCGACTTCTTGGCAGCTGGTATCGGTAACATCCACGGTCCTTACCCAGAAAACTGGAAAGGTCTTCACCTTGATCACTTGCAAAAATTGACTGAAGCTGTTCCAGGATTCCCAATCGTATTGCACGGTGGATCAGGTATTCCTGATGAGCAAATCCAAGCAGCTATCAAACTTGGTGTTGCGAAAGTTAACGTTAACACTGAATGCCAAATCGCATTCGCTAACGCAACTCGTAAATTTGCTCGTGACTACGAAGCAAACGAAGCAGAATACGACAAGAAAAAACTCTTCGACCCACGTAAATTCTTGGCTGACGGTGTAAAAGCTATCCAAGCATCAGTTGAAGAACGTATCGATGTATTCGGTTCAGAAGGTAAAGCATAATCTAGCTAAACAATACAGATGAAACCTGCCCATTGGGCAGGTTTTTTGGTGTTTTAAAGAAACTATTAAACCAGAATTTCTGATTCAAAAGTATTATTTTAAGAGAGAAATCTCTAATTTCATAATTAATAAGCAAACGCTTGCATTCCTTTTTTTATTGGATTATAATAGGTTGGTATAAATCCTTCTGTAATAATATTGAGAAGGTGTAGAAAGTAAGGATTTAGAATATTTGTAGTCAAAAACACAATGTTGCTATTCCTTACGATAGGGAGATAGATATGGCAATGATAGAAGTGGAACATCTTCAAAAAAATTTTGTGAAGACAGTGAAGGAACCGGGCTTGAAGGGGGCTTTGCGTTCCTTTATTCATCCTGAAAAGCAGACCTTTGAAGCGGTCAAGGATTTGACTTTTGAGGTACCAAAGGGGCAAATTTTAGGCTTTATCGGGGCCAATGGTGCAGGGAAGTCGACAACCATTAAAATGCTGACAGGGATTTTAAAACCGACATCTGGTTTTTGTCGGATTAACGGCAAGATTCCCCAGGACAATCGCCAAAATTATGTCAAGGATATTGGAGTGGTCTTTGGGCAAAGAACCCAGTTGTGGTGGGATTTGGCTCTACAAGAGACCTACACGGTCTTGAAGGAGATTTATGATGTACCAGACTCGCTCTTCCATAAGCGTATGGACTTTTTGAATGAAGTCTTGGATTTGAAGGACTTTATCAAGGATCCCGTGCGGACTCTTTCACTGGGTCAAAGGATGCGGGCGGACATTGCAGCTTCCTTGCTTCACAATCCCAAGGTTCTCTTTTTAGATGAGCCTACCATTGGTTTAGACGTTTCGGTCAAGGATAATATTCGTCGGGCTATTACCCAAATCAATCAGGAGGAAGAAACTACTATTCTCTTGACCACTCATGATCTGAGTGATATTGAGCAACTCTGTGATCGGATCTTTATGATTGATAAGGGGCAGGAGATTTTTGATGGAACGGTGAGCCAACTCAAGGAGACCTTTGGTAAGATGAAGACTCTCTCTTTTGAACTGCTACCAGGTCAAAGTCATCTCGCTTCTCACTATGAAGGCCTGCCTGATATGATTATTGATAGACAAGGGAATAGTCTCAACATTGAATTCGATAGTTCTCGCTACCAATCAGCTGATATTATTAAGCAAACCCTGTCTGATTTTGAGATCCGCGATTTGAAGATGGTGGATACGGATATCGAGGATATTATCCGCCGCTTCTATCGAAAGGAGCTCTAAGATGATCAAATTGTGGAGACGTTATAAACCTTTTATCAATGCAGGTGTTCAGGAATTGATTACCTATCGAGTCAACTTTATTCTCTATCGGATTGGCGATGTCATGGGTGCTTTTGTGGCCTTTTATCTCTGGAAGGCTGTCTTTGATTCTTCGCAAGAGTCCTTGATTCAGGGCTTTAGTATGGCAGATATCACCCTCTATATCATTATGAGTTTTGTGACCAATCTTCTAACTAGGTCCGATTCTTCCTTTATGATTGGAGAGGAGGTCAAGGACGGTTCCATTATCATGCGCTTGTTGAGACCAGTGCATTTTGCGGCTTCTTATCTCTTTACCGAGCTTGGGTCAAAGTGGTTGATTTTTATCAGCGTTGGCCTTCCATTTTTAAGTGTCATTGTCTTGATGAAAATCATGTCTGGGCAAGGCGTTGTTGAAGTGTTGGGTTTAACTGTCCTTTACCTCTTTAGCCTAACGATCGCCTACCTGATTAACTTTTTCTTTAATATCTGTTTTGGATTTTCTGCCTTTGTGTTTAAAAATCTATGGGGTTCCAACCTACTTAAGACCTCCATAGTGGCCTTTATGTCTGGAAGTTTGATTCCCTTGGCTTTCTTTCCAAAGATTGTTTCAGATATTCTGTCCTTCTTGCCTTTTTCATCTTTGATTTATACTCCGGTCATGATTATCGTTGGGAAATACGATGCCAATCAGATTCTTCAGGCACTCCTTTTGCAGTTCTTCTGGCTCTTAGTGATGGTGGGCTTGTCTCAGTTGATTTGGAAACGAGTCCAGTCCTTTATCACCATTCAAGGAGGTTAGTATGAAAAAATATCAGCGTATGCATCTGATTTTTATCAGACAATACATCAAACAAATCATGGAATACAAGGTAGATTTTGTGGTTGGAGTACTGGGAGTATTTCTGACTCAAGGCTTGAATCTCTTGTTTCTCAATGTCATCTTTCAACACATTCCATCCCTAGAAGGTTGGTCCTTCCAAGAGATTGCCTTTATCTATGGTTTTTCATTGATTCCCAAGGGACTTGACCATCTCTTTTTTGACAATCTATGGGCACTAGGACAACGCTTAGTCCGAAAAGGGGAATTTGACAAGTATCTGACTCGTCCTATCAATCCCCTCTTTCACATCCTAGTTGAAATCTTTCAGATTGATGCCTTGGGCGAGCTCTTGGTCGGTGGTATCCTACTGGGAACAACAGTGACTAGCATTGATTGGACTCTTCCAAAATTCCTGCTTTTCCTAGTTTGTATTCCTTTTGCGACCTTGATTTATACTTCCTTGAAAATCGCGACAGCCAGCATCGCTTTTTGGACCAAGCAGTCAGGCGCCATGATTTACATTTTTTATATGTTTAATGACTTTGCCAAGTACCCGATTTCTATTTACAATTCTCTTCTACGATGGTTGATTAGCTTTATCGTGCCATTTGCCTTTACGGCCTACTATCCTGCTAGCTATTTCTTGCAGGACAAGGATGTAATCTTTAACATCGGAGGTTTGATGTTGATTTCCCTTGTTTTCTTTGTCATTTCCCTTAAACTCTGGGATAGGGGCTTGGATGCCTACGAAAGTGCAGGTTCGTAAATAATAGAATATCAAAGCCTTGTCTCAGGACAGGCTTTTTTTAATAGAGATGAAAATTTCTTGACACCTATTCTCAGAGTGCTATACTGTAAGTGTAATCGCCGATTTAGCTCAGTTGGTAGAGTAAGGCACTCGTAAAGCCTAGGTCACAGGTTCAAACCCTGCAATCGGCAAAGTGAAGAAGCTCAAAGCCTTGT
The DNA here is from genome assembly GCA_905221245.1 of bacterium. Taxonomy (GTDB): domain Bacteria; phylum Bacillota; class Bacilli; order Lactobacillales; family Streptococcaceae; genus Streptococcus. Next base: position 15,704 of record CAJNCK010000004.1, on the reverse strand, counting down.
CTTGGGACAGGGCTTTTTTATATGTTAGGAACATGCCTTGAAGCTAATTCTAGAGTGTTAAACTAGATGAAAAAAGAAGCAATAAGATGTAATTCAATTGCAGTTAGTCTAAATGAATGAAAAAGATGGGATAGCACCTTAGAATCAGATCTTGTAGGTTTTTCTTTGATTCCTATTATAGGAATTATTGGAAAGATAGTGTAAAAGGAATTTTATAGAAAATTTTTTTCAAATAAAATACTGATAAAGTACAGATATTGAGAGCGTTAGATTTTTGGTTAAGCTTTGAGGGGCGGTTCATGATAAAAAATTTTTTACATTCATGATATAATATGGCTATATTCACATGTTATAGGAGAATATTCATGAAAAAACGTACTTTGCTTTGGTTAGTTTTAGCCCTTGTAATTTTTGGAGGAGGCGCATGGATGGCACAGAAAACAAATTTATTTGGAGGAGTCTTTCTTAGTCCGCGAGCCAAGCAGTTGGCTTATTTGAAGGAGCATGAAGAAGATATGGCGAATTTTGTTAAATCTTGGAATTCTAAAGTTGAAAGTGTTCAGTTTGATTGGGATAGTATGGAAGTTGGTCAGGTAGGAAATGGAACTCCTCAAGGCGGAGGTTATATGATGACAGTGAACGGTAGAATCAATAATAATAAGGATACTAAATTTACATTAGGTTTTCCACTAAAACGTAATTTAAATGAAATCCCTGAGAAACTTGTTATTATTCAAATGCAACCAATAAGAATTTTGAAAGGAAATTTAAGGGATCTTTATGAGTAACAGTAATTTAAAAACCTTTGATAATTTTTATGCGAATTTAGCACAGTCAGCTTATTTAGGAGAACATTCATGAAAAAACGTACTTTACTTTGGTTAGTTTTAGCACTTGTAATTTTTGGAGGAGGAGCATGGATGGCACAAGAAACAAATCTATTCGGAGGAGTATTTCTTAGTCCGCGAGCCAAGCAATTGGCTTATTTGAAGGAGCATGAAGAGGAGATTAAGGAGTTTGTAAAATCTTTAAATCCTAAAGTCGAATCGGTTCAGATTGCTTGGGAAGAAACACGCTGGGAAGAGATAGGAAATGGTACACCACAGGGTGGAGGTAAAGTTATTCGAGTTTTCGGTGGCTTTAACCAAATTAAAGATTCAAGTTGGAGTGTTTTAGTTTATATAAAAGATGGAAAGGCCAATGAAGAAGATTTTATTGAAGGAATCGGAAGTGGGGCTCCATTGCGTGTAGGAGGAAGAGGTTTTGACGAATAGTAATTTAAAGGATTTTAGTAATTTTCATGCTAATTTAGCTCAGTCAGCCTATACAGGTAGACCATCAAATTTTCCTTTTGATTCTCAACGTGATTCTGATAAGGAATTGTTAAACTCAGGTCAATCACTCTATTTTGATTTCTCGCAAGATAATAAATTTTACAATAAAGATAAAAAAGAATGGGAAATCACTCCCGGCGGTAAAAAACTTCCTCATGACGGTAAAGTCTACTTGCAGCCGGATCCTGATTTACATACTGTGGAAGATACGATAAAACTCCAAGTTGGTGATCCTGGCGGAGGGGTTCACCAAGAAGAGCCTCCTATCAAGCTCTATCAAAAAGGGCTTTTAACGGATGAGAAAGCTGGTTTCAATGCCTACTACTTAACGGACACGCCAAACTTAGGGAAAGATACTACGAAAACCTATATGGCTATCCGCGGAAGTGATGCCGTCAGTTATGAAAATTTGAACGACTGGATAGACAACGATGCGAAGTTTGCCCTCAACCACATCCATATCCCGCAAGCCAAGTTAGCGACGGCAGGAATGAAAGCTAAAATCGCAGAGATGCGCGAAAAGGCTCCAAATGCCACGATGGATATCACAGGTCACTCCATAGGGACCATTGTCTCTGCGCAAGGAGTAGCTGGCCTGACCGATGAGGAACTGGAGAAAATCGGCAAAGTGGTTCTCTTTGACGGTCCAGACACGACAAAGAGCTTAAAGGAAATGGGCCTCAGCGATGAGAAAATCAAAAAGATTAGCGAAAAGATCGAGTACTATGTCAATCCTTTTGATATCGTGGGTATGCTTAATCGAGAACACACCATTACAAAATTACCTGGGTAATCTATAATGAACAACTATACTTAATATAAGTATTTTTTTTTACATTCATGATATAATATACTTAGATTCCGCTATATAGGAGGAAAGAGATGAAAAAACGTATTTTGCTTTGGTTAGTTTTAGCTCTTGTAGTATTTGGAGGAGGCGCATGGATGGCACAAGAAACAAATCTATTTGGAGGAATAACTCTGAGCCCACGGGCTAAGCAGTTGGCTTATTTGAAGGAGCATGAAGAGGAGATTGTAAAATTCGTAAAGTCTAAAAATTCAAAGATTGAATCAGTTCAGATGGATTGGAATAGTTTAACTGTTGAACAGATAGGGAATGGAACTCCACAAGGTGGAGGTTATAATCTATCAGTGAAGGGTTCTTTTAATTATATAAAGGATTCTGACTTTACAATAGATTTTCGATTAAAAACTAAAAATGATGTACCTTCAATAGAACGGATTGGCATGTATAATCCCCCTAGAGTGTTAAAAAATGGAGGTTGGGATAAGTATGACTGATAGTAATTTAAAAGATTATAACAACTTTTATGCGGATTTAGCACAGTCGGCTTATAGAGGGAGGCCAAATACTTTATCACGCTATAATAATGCTGTAAACTGGACTTTAATAGATTATTCACAAGATATAGATGACGATGGTAAAATCATCCCTGGGGGTAAAAATCTTCCTCATAATGGTAGGGTTTACTTGCAACCAGATCCTGAGTTGCGAGATACTTATAAAGTCGCATCGATACCAGTTCCTGATGCGAATGGGATGAGGCAGGATATTCACCACAAACGTTATCAAAAAGGACTGTTAACTGATGATGAAGCTGGTTTCAGTTCCTACTACTTAACGGATACACCAACCTTGACTAATGATACCAAGAAAACCTACATGGCTATCCGCGGAAGTGATGCCATCAGTAAAGAAAATTGGAACGACTGGGTCGACAACGATGCGAAGTTTGCCCTCAACCACATCCATATCCCGCAAGCCAAGTTAGCGACGGCAGGAATGAAAGCTAAAATCGCAGAGATGCGCGAAAAGGCTCCAAATGCCACGATGGATATCACAGGTCACTCCCTAGGGACCATAGTCTCTGCGCAAGGAGTAGCTGGCCTCAGCGATGAGGAACTGGAGAAAATCAGCAAAGTGGTTCTCTTTGACGGTCCAGACACGACAAAGAGCTTAAAGAAAATGGGCCTCAGCGATGAGAAAATCAAAAAGATTAGCGAAAAAATTGAGTACTATGTCAATCCTTTTGATATCGTGGGGATGCTTAATCGAGAACACACCATTACCAAATTACCTGGTGACTCCGATGAACCCCTTAAGAAACCCGTCGGTAAAGTCAATGTCCTCGTCCCCTTGCATTATACTCAGATTACTGATCCCGAAAGCTCCCATGACTTTGGTGTTTTCCAATCGGATGGAAAGGGAAATTTGTTGACCGCGTCTGAGGATTTTCACCCAGAATTGCTCAGGGCAGGTGAAAAGCTGTCTCGACTGATTGCGACATCTTTAGATTCTCTCAGGTCTTTAGGAGTTGATGATAATGTAGCCTCAAATATTTTGAATGCCATTATGAGGGGTGAGGCTCTAACAAAGATGGCTATCGGTTATGCAGTTTACAAGAATTATACAACAGAGTATAGTAAAATCGTAGAAGAAGCACGTCAGGAATCTATAAAATGGGATCGAGAAGCTATTCCTCGTTACCAGGAACAACTGAGAAATGGCAATCTTACAGGAGAAAAGAGGATTTTGGTTCGAGCTCAGTTGCTTCAGACAGCAGCCCAGTTAGCAAATTTTGACATGGAAGACAAAGTTAAATCTGTTAAAACCTTACTTTCAGACGCTAAGGAAGACATTCAAAATATAGTAAAGGAGACAAGGTCAACAGCGTTTGACATGGTTGGATATTTGTCAAGCTCAGAAGTTACGAATCTGCTTTCTGGTTTTGATACAACAAGCTTTTGGGATGAAGGCGTTGCTAGTGACACGAAGACAGCAGCAACATCCTTCCTGACACAAATCCAGCAACTGGGGGAGAGCTTGGTCAAAGCTAGTGGCTCCTTTGAGACCATAGATAGAGATAGTGCTGAAGATTTTAATAATCTATTGGCGGATGTAAAGCAAACATGGAGGGGAAAAAATGGTAGTCCTAACGGATGAGGATACTTTAATTACAAGAGAGCAACTCGACAGAGCCTTCAAAGAAAGAATGAGGGAACAAGAACGCCAAGCAGTCAGGGCCTTGGTAACTGCAAAAGAGTTGTCAATCCTTGCTAAAGGAGCTGAGTTAGCTAAAAAATTGCAGGAAGCAGCCGCAGATATGCAAGAGTACGCTTCTAAGACCTATGTGAACAATATTAAGGATGGATTTGAGGGAAAGGCTGCAGATGCTGCAGAAACTTACTTGACACAGACCTTGCAAACACCTACTTTACAGAGTCCGATCAAAAGCTAGGAGAAAACTGGTCATGGATAAAAAGGGACTTCAGAAACTAGAGGATGAGCATAATCGTAAATTACGAGACTTAGAACGTTTGGAGATGGATTTGGATGATGATTTCCACAAGTTTAGTAGGGAGACGGACCATCTCCTAGAGGCGCTTTCCTATGCATGTAGAGATAGTAGTTTTGCTGAAATTCAACCATATATCTTTGAGATAGAGAACAATTTAGATAGCTATCATCAACTTTATAAGAATCGTATAGAGAATATACTGGAAGCTCGACACCAAGAGAATAAAAACTTTTATCGAAAATTAGAGGAAAAGGATTTTTAACGAATAGACCCTTAATCTAATACAAGAGAATTTTTTTGATAATTTATTAGTAAAAAATGGTGTAAGCACTTGTAATTTGTGACATTCATTGATATAATAAACTTATAAAATAACTTAAAGGAGTTTAATATGGCTTTAATTCAATTAACAACAGAGGAACTACGTACTTCTGCTCAAAAATACACTAATGGTGCTGAAGAAGTAAGAGAAGTACTTCGCACATTGAGTAACGAACAAGAGATTATTAGAGAGAACTGGAAAGGCGCTGCTTTTCAGAGCTTTGATCAACAGTTTACAGAATTATCTCCAAAAATTGAAGAGTTTGCAGCTTTACTTGATGCAATCAATGCACAATTGCATAAAGTTGCTGAAATCGTTGAGCAAAACGACCAAGAACTTGCAGCACAAATTCATTAATTTGTTATAAGTGGCTTTAGGAGGGCGAGAGCCTTCCTATTTTTTTTGATGGAGATGATTAAAAGGCGAATGAAGAATAGAATATATAAATATGTAGGGAGTAGTTTGCTAGCCCTATTGTTGCTCTTGATGATGGTTTTTTTGAATCTTTCTGTTCAAAAGAATACGACAATTAACAATGAGAATAACGCGAAAGTAAATCAGCAGACCAAATTAAATGTGGCTATTGTAAATGAAGATAAGCCTGTCTATGTCGATACAAAAGAGTATAATTTGGGGGCTAGTTATGTAAAAAACATCGAGCGGGATAATTCTCAAAATTGGTTTGTTGTGCCTCGTGGAGCAGCAGATACCGGATTAGAAAGTGGGAAATACCAGCTCGTACTAACCATCCCAAGTGATTTTTCTGAAAAAGTATTAGATATTAATAAGATTAATGTTGATAAGACGACTATCAATTATAAGGTCAATGCCCAAGGAAATTTGCAGGTGGAAAATGATGCAAATAAACTAGCGAAAGACATTATTGCTGATTTAAATGGTCAATTAGTTGACATGTATATGGCGAGTATTTTGAGCAATCTTTATACGGCGCAAAAAAATGTGCAAGCTAGTTCACAGATACAAGCAACTAATATCGGAAACTACCGTACAAACTTATATGGAACAGCAATTAACTCTAAAAATATTTTCCCGACTCTTTACAGTATGTCTAGTTCTTCAGTTGATGCAAACGGTGTCTTAAAGACAGGTTTGGAAAGCTACTTACAGTCCTTTAATCGCTTTGATGAGTCGCAGGTTAAATATAACAACACTATCGGAAAATTGTCTGATAGTAAGAAACAAGCAAAGCAGACTTATGCGGACGTCATAGAAAAATTTATATCTAAGAGTAGGGATGAGGTAAAGAATCAGGTTGATTCTTATAAAAATGGATTAATAGAAACCCAAAAGATTCTAAATTCCAAGATAGAAGGTCAAGTAACCTCCTCTGATGTAATACTGCCTGAAGCTGGACCTTCCTATAAAACGGTAGCAGATAACATTAGCAAAGAAATTGATCATTTACAGATAAATCTAACGGACGAACGAAATAAGTTTGAGAATCATAAAAAAGGTATTCGTGATTTCATTGATGAGAAACTAGCTTCTTACTATGGAACAAGTGAGAAGACAATCACTCTTGGTCAATTTTTGGATAAAGCTGCAAACAAGGACCTAGAGAAGGCTGAAGAATCTCTCAAAGAGCTGTTGGTTTCTGCAATCTCAGAATTACCAAAAGAAGATTTTAGTGGAAAAGAATTTAGTGGTTTTGGTATGACACCAATCACAATTCCTTCTGTAGACTATACATATTTAAAAACGATTAAAGAGCCTAGCGACGAGATTTCTTTGGCGGACTTGAAGAATCTGGAAAATCAAGCAATTACTAGTACAAGTGCTGTTGGACAAACAGGAACAAAGGATAAGGTATCATGGAAGGCTGGAACAGGAGTTACGGTTCATTCGGTCACTTATGATGACACACCAGTTGCCTTAGGTCAAGAGATTGATATGAAGACTGGTGGGACTTTCAAAGTAGCCTATAGTGTTGCAGAGGCAGCTCCAACTCCAACTTCAAGTTCAACTGGGGCTCCAAGCCCAACTCTAAAAGAGGAGCCAAAGACTGTTGATATTTCCTTGAATGATGTTCAAGCAGTCAGTGCTCCTATAGATGTCTTAGCCGTTCAGCAAGCAGCGGTTTCTTACGGACAAAAAGTTCAGAAAGTAGCTTCTGCTTACCAAAAAGTAGCTTCATTAACACAAGCATATAATACAGTTAAACAATTACAACACAGTAATGTTTCCAATGCTCTATCAGATATTTGGTTCGAAGCTATTAGTTCAAATCTTAAGAAATACGAAGAAAGCCTAACTAAACCTGCTAGCGATACAGATACAGATGGTGCTAAGGATAAGGTAGATAAAGCCTTGGCTAAACTGACTGATTTGAAGCCTATCCTAGAAAAAAATGTTCAGGATGTTTTAAATACTAACAAGGATTTAAATGAAAAAATTAATAAACAATTAGACCTATTCGAACAGTTTAACAAAAAACTGGACGAATTTGAGAAACAAGCGAAAGAGAGTACCGTTTTTCAAGATATAGATAGTAAGTTAGAATCACTCAATGAAGATTATAGAAGTCTCTTCACTAACTCTTCTGCTGTGAAGGATTCTTCTCAAAGTAATGTTAAGGCCGCTGAATCTGTCAATGAAACTTTAGGAAATTTCAATCGTGAATTATCAAACGCTCAAAGAAGTACTGAAAAGTTGTCGCAGGATGCGGAATCTTTGATGACACAGTTCAATGAAGAATTGTCTAACAATGGTAACTTTGTAGAGTCCTTCGTGAAAGTTCTGAATAACGCCTATGACAATGGGGTGCCAAACGAAGTATTGCTTAACTTCTTATCAAACCCTGTTGTTCAAAATTCTACCTCGGTAAAAGCGACTGTCAACGTTTATCGTCCATTTACATGGATTCTCTTACTTGAAATTGTTAGTCTCTTTACAGGCTATTTATTTGCAACGCAAAATATTGTTCGTAAGGTCAAAGATAAATTTAAGCTAGACAAGTTGCATGATACAGATATTATGACAGTTGGCTTACTATCTATTTTAGCTATAATAGTTGGTCTAGTCGTTGGTATTGTATCGAGTGCTCAACTTCACGTTGGTCGTGAATATCAACCGTCATGGGTATTGCTAATTGTTTTAGCTGCTTTGGTACTGATTCAAGGGCAGTATTTATTACTTAAACATTTCCGAGTGATTGGAATGGGTCTTGCCTTCTTTATGATGATTAGCTTTGTGTATCTATCAAATGCAATTGGGACGACGGCCAGTCTAACAGGTTTCCCAGCCTTCATCAAAAATCTTAATGCTTTATCAATATTAGAAGCTTTCCTTTCAGGATATTTTGATGGACAACCAGCAAATATTTTAGCATTTGTTGCAATGACGATTGTCGTAGCTGGATTACTTGTTATGAGTATTTTTATCAAAGAAAGAAGCTTTTGGCCTCAAGTATTTCAAACTGAGAAAGAATAGGAAATGAAAAAAATAATTCTTTTACTTCTTACCTTAGTAGCATGTGCAGCAGTCTCAATGGCTGCTGCAGATGATTTGAAGGATAATCGTTTACAGATTGATGATTCTCGACTTGAGAAAAAAGAGGGACTTAACTTTGGTCTACAATCTGAACAAACCAAGGAGCTTTTTAACGAAGCGATTCAAAAGAAATTGCAAGAAGTGCAACAGTATCAAGAGGAACAGTTGATCACAGAAGGGGGCCAACTGTTTTCTGCTATAGAGGATCCAGTGAAAAAATCTCCTGTAGAGCAGTTGTTTCAGCCAAATTCAAAAATAACATCTAAATTTCAAACAAATATTGGTCAGTTAGAAAAAGATGGTTTGAGTGATTTTCTTCCGGAGTTAGCCTATATATCATTGTTTTTATTGCTTTTCGTAGCTACAGCTGTGATGAGTTATCGCCTTATGGCCGAAGGGATAGAATAATGTTTTAGCAGGTCCGTCTTAACAATTTAGTAAGACCAAAATCATATACAGGAGGTATATAAACAGTGGAGCAACATATCAATATTACTCTACGCTTGAGAGAAAAAGATGTGGATATTCGCATTCCTAGTCGGATTGAAGTGCGACGGTTAATCCGAGAAGTGGATACGATTTTTACTCCAGGTAAACAGAGAAAAAAATATCAACTTAGAATTGTCAACAAAGGATTATTGATTGATGAAGGAAAACAACTATCTGATTATCCAATGACGACAGGAGATTTAGTAGAGATAGAGGAGATTTAGGTGACTGAGGAAAAATTTATATTTGGCGAACAGCCGTTTGTATATGAAAAAAATGAAACAACTTGGAAATTGAGCCTCAAGCGTTCAGATGTAGCGAGTCAAGATTTACGGGAACTGTTACTGTTGGATTTGCATCATCCGTTCTTTTTGGAGCAATCGATGGTTTCTGATGAGGATAGTGTAACCTTCTCCTATCAAGTCGAAGCTCATGGACTGACTTATGAAGAAATAAAGAGTCGTACCATTTCGGAGAGAATTCGTTTGGCCCTAAACGTTTTTCGTCTAGAAGGAGCTTTGGAGTTACCAGTAACCTTCCTTTTGCATCCAGTAAATCTCTTTATTACCAAAGATGCTCAGGCTAAGATTGCTTATCGTGGAATTCCTGGTCTGATGGTTCCTCAATCACTATCCTCAGAAGATTTTCTACGTCAGGCTAAGTGTTTTACCGTAACACTATTTAGTGATTTTGACTTTATGGACCTTTACAATGGTTCCTTGGAATTAGAGACCTTGCCAGACTTTTTAAATGACCTGTGTCAGGCAGATGATATTGCAACAGCAGTTACTATTTTGGAACGGTATTATGTAGAGAAATCTGCGAAAGAACAGGCGGATTTGGTATTGGTTCCAAGCAGACGACACCGAGTTTTTAAATTGGCAACGATTTGGTTGACAGCGAGTGTTGTTTTGTTGATCGTTCCGCTTATCTATTTGATTTTCATGCAACATCCTTTCAAAGAAAAGATGTTGCAGGCGGATACAGCTTTTATTAAAGTAGATTATAGCGCAGTTATTACAGAATTAGAGGGAATTGCTCCTGCTAGCTTGCCTAATACGCAGAAGTATGAGTTAGCCTTCTCTTATATTCAGGGATTGGAATTTTCTTCTGAACAAAAGAAGGTCATCCTGAATAATGTAACCCTCAAGTCTGATGAGCTTTATTTGACTTATTGGATTCAAGTTGGGCGCAATCGCTTTGAAGAGGCACTTGATATTGCCAAACGGATTAACGACAGTGACTTGATTCTCTATGCTTTGACTCAGGAAATCAAGCAGGTTCGGGAAGATGGTAAGTTGTCAGGGAAAGATCGTGAAAGTAAACTGAATACTTTGGAGAGTGAATATAAGAAATACTGGGATAGCCGAAGTCAGCTATTAACAAGTGATTCTAGCTCTAATGCATCTACTAGTTCTAGTCCTAGTTCACAAGAAAAGCCTTCTGAAAGCAAACCTTCATCTGAGAAGAAAACTAGCCCTAGCAGCTCCTCTAGCAATTAAAGTAGACCAAGGAGAGAAACTATGAAAAAACAAATCATTTTCTACAGCCAAGGTCTGCGTTATGAAGTAGAACTGAGTGCAGATAAGACGGTCTTGGTTGGGGCTACTGAAAAGGCCCAAGTCTACCTTTCTCAACAGGAGAGTCCGATTCAGCTCAAGCTTGACGGTGACAAGATCTTTTATCAGTATGAGAACGAAGCAGGATTATTGAAAGATGGTCTACGTTTGGGTGAGGTTCTCTTTTATCTCCGAGAAGGGGGTCCAAGGGTTTATGATCTTTTGGATTTATCAGAGTTTCAGATTGGTTCTCATAAAGGTGCGTTGATCACACTAGATGAAGATGTCGAACTCTTACTCCAAAAATCTCAGAATCAATGGATGCTAACTCGATTAAAAGGCGCATTTTATCGAAACAATCATCTGGAACAAATGGACCAGCAATTGATTGGTTTTGGAGATGAGTTGAGTTTAGGAGCGGTGACAATAAAGCTCTTTCCAGACGAAGTATGGGTTTTGGGACCAGCTCAAGCAGGGAGACAACTAACGCTGAGAGAACCCTCTCGATATGTTTTTTATGAAGATTATCCAGATTATCACCGCTCTCCACGAATCATTTATCGTGGAAGTGAAGATAAAATCTTGATTAACCCTCCAGGTCAAGAACCAGCTAAGCCGAGTGATGAACTGTTAAAGCTAATCGTTCCTCCTCTTACGATGGTCGGGGTAACCGTCTTGATCACCTTGGTTCAACCTCGAGGGATCTATATTCTTGCGACAGTAGGGATGTCCATAACCACAATGATTTTTTCTATCCGTGGTTTTATCAAAAATCGTAAAAAGTACAAGGCTGATAAGAAGGAACGGATCGATCTTTATCGTCTTTACCTGAAAGATAAGGTAAAGGAATTGACTCGTCTGGAACGGGAACAAAAAGAAGGAATGCACTATCATTTTCCAACTATTTTAGAGTTGACGGACTTGGTTGAGAGTTACAATCACCGGATTTACGAAAAAACTCCCTTACATTTTGACTTCTTATACTATCGTTTGGGACTCGGGAAAATACCGACTAGCTATGACTTGAAATATGGTCAACAGGAGCGCAGTGGTAAGAAGGATGCTCTGGAAGAAGAGGGTTACGCTCTCTATAGTCGTCACAAAAAAATTCCAGATATGCCGATTCCGGCAAACCTTAGCCATGGACCGGTTGGTTATATTGGACCTAGAAATCTCGTCCTAGAACAATTGCAGCTTTTGGTGATGCAGTTAGCGACTTTTCATTCTTATCATGATGTGCAGTTTATTACGATCTTGCCAGAAGAGGAAAAAGAACAATGGTCTTGGATGCGTTGGCTCCCTCATGCCAAACTGCAAGAGCTCAATGTTCGCGGTTTTGTCTACAATCAACGGACACGAGACCAGGTTCTCAATAGTTTGAACCAAATCTTGAAACTACGTCGTAGTCAAAAGGAAGAAGCATCCCACAAGGAGAGCACCCTCTTCCATCCTCATTACGTGGTTCTAGTAACCGATGAGAAGCTGATTTTGGACCATATTATCATGGAATTCTTTACCGAAGATCCAACGGAATTAGGCTGTTCTCTCATCTTTGTAGAGGATGTCATGAGTTCCTTGTCTGAGAATATCCAGACAGTGATCAATATCAAGGACCGAAATACGGGCCAACTGGTCATGGAAGAAGGGGTCTTGAAAGAGACGGACTTCCGCTTGGATCATTTCCCAACAGATTATGATAAGGAGCGGATCGCCCGTACCTTGGCACCGCTCAATCACCTCCAAAACCTTAAGAGTTCGATTCCAGATTCCGTGACCTTTATGGAAATGTATGGTGCGGAGACCTTTGAGGACTTGCAGGTATCGAGCCGTTGGAAAAAGAACGCACCCTACAAGAGTTTGGCTGTGCCGATTGGTCTGCGTGGTCAGGATGACCTGGTTCAGCTCAATCTACATGAAAAAGCTCATGGACCTCATGGTTTGATCGCAGGGACGACTGGATCAGGGAAGTCAGAAACGATCCAATCCTACATCCTATCCCTCGCTGTCAACTTCCACCCTCATGATGTGGCATTCTTGCTGATTGACTACAAGGGTGGTGGGATGGCCAATCTCTTTAAAAACCTCCCCCACCTCTTGGGAACCATTACCAACTTGGATGGTGTCCAATCCATGCGGGCCTTAGCTTCGATCAATGCGGAGATCCATCGTCGTGAACGACTCTTTGGAGAGTTCGAAGTCAACCATATCAACCAATACCAGAAGAAATTTAAAAACGGAGAAGCGACAGAACCCCTCCCTCATCTCTTCATCATCTCAGATGAGTTCGCAGAGCTCAAGGTTAACCAGCCCGACTTTATCAAGAAGTTGGTATCTATTGCGCGTGTCGGGCGTTCCCTCGGTGTTCACTTGATCCTAGCTACTCAAAAGCCATCAGGTGTGGTGGATGACCAGATCTGGTCCAACTCTCGCTTCAAGATTGCCCTTAAGGTAGCAGATCGTTCGGACTCCAATGAAATGCTTCATACACCGGATGCGGCCGAGATCACTCAGACGGGACGCGCCTATCTGCAAGTCGGAAATAATGAAGTCTATGAACTCTTCCAGTCAGCCTGGTCAGGCGCAGATTACCAGCCAGAAAAGGATGATATGGGAATTGAAGACCATACCATCTATCTGATCAATGAATTGGGGCAATATGAAATCCTAAATGAAGACTTATCGGGCTTAGAGGATGCGGACGAAATCAAGGAAGTTCCGACAGAGCTAGATGCTATTGTGCACAATATCCATCTCCTATGTGAAGAACAAGAAATTCCTCCAGTACCACAGCCATGGTTGCCACCACTTAAGGAGCGCATTGCGCTAGAGGAGCTGGAAGAAGTGCAACCAGCAATAGCCTGGGCACAAGAGAAATCACTCTCAATTCTACTTGGAATGGCAGATATCCCACAGGCCCAGAAGCAGGAAGCCGTCTCTATCAATCTCGCCAAGGACGGACATGTCCTTCTCTATGGAAGTCCGGGTACCGGGAAGACAACCTTCCTTCAGTCTGCAGGTATGGACTTGGCTCGTAAGTTCAGTCCTAAGGACCTTACCATGTACTTGATGGACTTTGGGACCAATGGTTTGGCTCAATTGTCCAAGCTTCCACAGGTAGCGGATAACATGCTTCTGGACCAAACGGAGAAGATTTCTAAGTTTGTACGAATCATGGAGAAAGAACTCAACCGCCGTAAGAAACTGCTTGCGGACTATGGAGTTGGGACCTTGGAACTCTATCGTCAGGCTAGTGGTCAGGAAGAACCGGCTATTGTCATCCTCTTAGATAGCTATGAAGCTTTCAAGGAAGAAGCCTATGAGGCAGAACTCTTCAAGCTCTTGGTGCGCATCTCTCGTGAAGGTCTCAGCATTGGGGTACATCTCTTGATGACAGCGGGTCGCCAGTCCAACCTTCGTGCTCAACTCTACTCGAACTTCAAGCACCAGTTGAGCCTACCACAAAATGAAGCTAGTGAAGTGCGAGCCATCGTGGGCTCTACGCCACTCGCCATGACTATGGAAGATATCAAGGGCCGTGCCCTCATGAAGCGCGAAGAGGTGGATGTCATCCAGCTGGCACTCCCAGTCTCTGGAGCCAACGACACCCAAGTACTCAACAACCTATGTCAGGAAGTGGCTTCCCTCCAAGAAGCCTGGACAGGCCAGCGCCCAAGTGCCATCCCGATGGTGCCAGAGGAGTTGATGATGGAAGAATTTTTGAAATTGCCTAGTGTACAAGAAGCTATTGAGAATGGTCAGATTCCTATCGGTTTGGAGCTAGAAATGGTTGGAAGTGTCAATATCTCTCTTAGCAAATTTAAACACATGGCTTATGTATCAAATGCAGAAGATGCTTTTGATAATATAACTCATCATTTATTAAGAACTATTCTTAAAATGCCTAACGTTCATATAATGTTGATTGATGCTTTCCAAGAATATGAATCATATAGTAAGCAGGTGAAAACCTATGTTGGAAGTAAAAAGGAACTATCGGACATAGGAAATCAGCTAATCTACGAAATAGAGCGCCGTCTTGAAAAAGGAATCTCATCTGAGTGGATTGTTTTTATACCAAATATGAGAGCACTTGTATCCGAAAGCGATTTAAATGTTCAACAGCTTCAATTTATGTTTGAGAAGGGGTATCGAGTAGGGATGAGGTTTATTATTGGTACAGATTATACTTATATTGGAACAAGCGTTGACCCAATTCCAAGATACCTCAAAACAAATGTCCAATGGGTCATCTTTGGTATGCGCCTAATGGATCAAACCTTCTTAGATAAAGGAATATATAGCAGAGATGTGGCTCCAGATCCCGATCAGGTTTATTTACATTCTCGGAAAGAAGTCATCAAACTCAAAATTAGTAAGAATAAGTAACAATATTATTTGATACTTAAGATTCAACCCTGTCTCTTGACGATTTGATAGTAGAAAGGATAATTGAAAAGGTTATTGAACATGGGACAAGTAAAAAGTGAAAAAGGCAAGGCAAGTACTATTGCAACTGGAATTGTATCAGCAAGCAATAGCATTACAACTGCCGGTACAGTTACTAGAGATAAGACAAGCTATTATACCGCTAATACGGTAGGAAGAAAATTGATCATAAATGAGGCATCTATTGCTCAAAATATTCAATCAAAAATAAGTGAATTCGTAAAATTAATTCATGGTGTCGCAAATGAATTCGAAGTAGTAGATGAGAATATAAGTACAATGTGGCAGAATAATTTATCGTCGAGTCAAAATAAGGGGACAACTGGTCTATCTTCGCCATACACAAATCCGTCATTTGTTCCTCAAAATAATTTGTTTAAGGAGTGAGGATGGAAAAAACTAGAAAATTAGAAGATATTCAATGTAGTGTTCAACAGATTCAAACGAAATTATCAAAGCTAGAAGAAGAAAGAAATCAGTTTCTTTCCGTTGCGACGGAGATCTTAGATCTTTGTCAAACGAACTTCATTCCATATAGAGAATTAGGCTATTATCCGTTATCAGTTAAAGATGAGATGGATCGTCTTGAAGATATAGAGATGTTAAAAAGGAATGAACAGCTACTTGATGATTTTATCTCTGAGAGGAAAGAAGAATTAAAAAAAGCAATGAGCAAGCTAGAGGGCGAAAAAGAGGAACTTCTTTTTCAACAACGCCGTCTTGA